>JBMLRK010000457.1:0-16379 GCA_049241065.1 Spirosomataceae bacterium | reverse complement strand
TTTAACACCCTAGGTTTTTTCATTCATTATTATGTTGGAAGCAATTTTTGTCTCGCTTTTTTGTTAATACCTTTGTAACGAACAAACATTAACCAGAGCGAATCATTTAAAATAGCATATTTTATGTACTTCCAGCAAGAACCCATCTATACGACAGCTCATTATTTGCTCTATGATAGTCGTCAAGTATCTTCTCCGATTAACTCCATTTTTTTTGCGATAAAAGGGCTTCACCACGACGGGCATCGCTACGTTTGGGATTTGTATAGAAGAGGAGTGAGGGAATTTGTCGTCGAGAGTGCGGCTTGTACCCCAACCTTTTTGGAAGAACTTGAAGCCATGCCCGAAGCAAAAGTTTGGCAAGTAGCTAACAGTATTTTAGCGATGCAAGATGTTGCCAGACAACGTAGAGAAACCTTTACAATTCCAGTTATTGGCATTACAGGAAGTAACGGAAAAACCATCGTAAAGGAATGGCTTTATCAACTTTTGATTAATCGGTTTAAAATTGTTAAAAGTCCTAAAAGCTACAATTCGCAGATTGGTGTGCCATTGTCTGTTTGGCAAATGAATGATAGCCACTCCTTAGCTATTTTTGAAGCGGGTATTTCATTACCAAACGAAATGGATGCCCTAGAAAAAATAATTCAACCTTCTATTGGCGTTTTTACAAATATTGGCACGGCTCACAGTGAATTCTTTGAGAATAATCATCAAAAGATTCAGGAAAAATTGAAATTATTCAGAAGGTGCAACACACTTATTTACTGTGCTGACTATGTAGAAATAGACGAAACGATACGGAATGAATTTGTGCATGAAAATCCTGCTTGTGAGTTAGTGTCGTGGTCAAGAGTACTTTCTGGGGGCGTTCGAGTGGATTGGCAAGTTTCCACAAGCAACACCTCCTTGACGATGGTTTATAAAGAGCAAGAAATGACCTTTGATGTGCCTTTTACGGATGAGGCATCCATCGAAAACTGTATTTATTGCATACTGGTCTTGTTGCAAATGAACTATAACCCAGAAGAAATTCAGGTACGCTTACAGATACTTCGTCCAGTGTCCATGCGTTTGGAGTTGAAACAAGGAATCAATGGCAATTATTTGATTGACGATACCTACAATAATGACTTGGCTGGCTTAACCATAGCCATGAACTTTTTGGCACAACAGCAACAACGCCCAACAAAGGTGGTTATTTTGAGTGATGTCTTAGAGTCGGGAATGGTCGAACACGAATTGTACCATCACATTGCCCATATACTCAAAGAAAAGGAGATTGCCGTCTTTGTCGGCATTGGTGAAACAATTGTCAATCATTATGACGTGTTTATGAATGCTTTTAAAGGAGCATCTGGTAGCCATCTTTTCCACTTCTTCAAAACAACCGAAGAGTTTATTCATAGTGCGGTTATCAAGTCCTTAGAAGACAGTGTTATTTTGGTCAAAGGGGCCCGTTTGTATGGTTTTGAGGAGATTGTGAAGACGCTCGTTCAAAAGACGCATGGAACGGTCTTAGAAACCAATTTAGATGCAATCACACACAATTTGAATTACTTTCGAGATAAGATAGGCCGTCAAACCAAAATTATGGTCATGGTCAAAGCCTTTGCGTATGGTTCTGGGAGTGCGGAGGTAGCAAATCTGTTGCAGTTTCATGGGGTTGACTATTTGGCTGTTGCTTACACCGACGAAGGGGTTGCTCTTCGCCAAAATGGTATTTATCTTCCTATCATGGTGATGAATGCTTCCCCGAGTGATTTTGAAAAACTAGTTAAATTTCAGCTTGAACCAGAAATCTACAGCCTCAGAATCTTGCAAGAGTTTGCAAATTATTGCAAAGGGCATTCATTAAGCTCAAAAATCCACATTAAACTCGATACAGGGATGCACCGTTTGGGTTTTGAAGCATCGGATATTCCTACGTTATTGGCAATATTAGCCCAACATCCGTTCTTACATGTTGCAACCATTTTTAGTCATTTGGTCGGAGCAGACGAAGCTCAATTTGATGATTTTACCCAACATCAAATTGACGAGTATAATCAGCTTTCAAAACGTGTGATGGACGGCATAAACCACAACTGCATTCGGCATTTGGCAAATTCTGCGGGGATTGCTAGATTTCCACAAGCACGTTTTGATATGGTACGTTTGGGCGTAGGCTTATACGGTGTGGCAGCCACGCCAGAAGATCAACTTAATCTAATGACAGTCGGCACACTTAAAACAGTTATTTCTCAGATAAAACATATTAAAAAGGTTGATACTGTGGGATATAGCAGACGTGGTATCTTAGAAAGAGATACCATTACAGCTACCATTGCAATTGGTTATGCAGATGGGTATGATAGAGGATTAGGGCGTGGAGTGGGCGAAGTATTAGTTGCTGGTAAACGATGCAAGACTGTTGGTAATGTGTGCATGGACATGACCATGATTGATATTACCGACGTTCCAAATGCCAAAGAGGGCGACGAAGTAATCGTTTTTGGAGATGGACTAAGCATTGCAGAATTAGCCACTAAAATAGGTACGATTTCCTACGAAATTATCACGGGGGTTAGTGAACGAGTAAAACGAATTTATTATCAAGTTTAACCCTTTAAATACAAAAAGGATGAGAGCCAATGGCCTTCATCCTTTCAAATAAGTTGTACAAAGTTTCCTTTGCTTATCCAAATAGTTTATTCTATAAAAATGGTTAATGTTGATGCAAATATGTGCAATGTTTTTTTTGTATGCAAGCTTTTGTTGAAAAAAGTTGCACCTTTTTATTCAAGTTTTTCTTTCTTAATTAAAAAAAAGCTATTTTTGATTAAATAATTTAATTTTGCTATGCAAAAAGAAAATTTATAAATCAGGCATTAGGTTTTCTATATTCATCACACCACATAAATATGTTGAAAGAAGAGCGGCAGCAATTAATTTTGGATAAATTAAATGCGGATAAGAAAGTTACCCTTGTTCAGTTGGGACAATTGTTATCGGTATCATACGATAGTATTCGTCGGGATATTATTGAGTTAGAAGACCGAGGGTTATTGAAGAAAGTACATGGCGGAGCAATCGCCAATTCGTATTTGACCATGAATGCCGATCAGGGTAGAGGTGGATTAGCCAATACCGAGTTCAATATCATCACTAAAAAGGCTTTACGTTTAATTGAGAACCATCGTATCATTCTTATGGATGGTGGCACTACCAACTATCACATTGCCGCCCAATTACCCAAAAGCTTAGAAGTGACTATCGTTACCAATAACCCTCATTTGGCGGTTGTGTTGGCTGAACATCCAAAGATTGATGTGATTCTATTGGGAGGTACTTTTTACAAGCGTTATCAGATTACCATGGGCAGCAAAACCTTACAGGATTTGTCGCAGCTTCATGTTGATTTGTATTTTATGGGGGTCAATGGAATTCATCCAGAAAAAGGACTTTCTATTCGTCAATTTGAAGAGTCGATTTTAAAACAGAAGATGATGAGTGTTTCTACGAAAACGGTAACGTGCTTGATTGAAGAAAAGATAAATAGCGTAGAGAATTATAAAGTTTGTGATTTGGAGGCTGTTGGCGGAATTATTACCAGTTTATCTACTGATCATCCGATGTTAGATGCGTTTGTGAAGAAAGGAGCAAAATTGTATTAGGAAAAAATTACGAAATAGGGCTATGCCCTGAAAATAAAAATGGTGTGAGACAAATAAGTTAGTCTCACACCATTTTTATTTTGAAGCAATTAACGTTTGGGTATGTAACGTTAAGAAAATACTTACTGCAAATAATAAAACACCTAAAATAAAAAATAAATTTGGTTTTGTTCCTGGAATATTGTTGTCTCCTAAAGCCGATTCATAAGGGTTTTCTGGATTATAACGAACGGTCATAGTATCACCTTCTTCCAACTTATTCATCCCTTTGTCTGATTCAATTTTAAACTGACGACCGTTTACATTAAACGAAACAATTGGAAAGAAAATAGGAGATTGTCCTCTTTTGTCGCTTCTTTCATATCGTTTGCTAATTTCAACGATTTTACCTTGTGTCAACTGTGACTGCTGTAACCATGACTTTCTTCTTTGTGAGGTAATTACTCCCACAACGAACAAACCAATTGCGATTACAAAAAATGCGTACATTACGCTGTGAGGAAGTCCTGTGAATGCTTCAGTTGGACGACCCGAAATTAAAAATATAGAACTTAATAAATTTTCCATCTTGATAAACTTAATACTATTTATGTCTTTTACTACTTGAGTTTCTTATCTTTTTGACTTTACTCTACACAAATGTCACATAAAACTTACTTAAAATCAAGTGCTTACCAAGAAGGGCAACTTTAGTGTGAAGTACCATAAAAAGCTCTTTTTGAGTATTTTTGGCTATATTTCTAGGAACACATATTATTTGCAAACGGTGTTTTCTCGTTTTTTTCTTTTTTTTAAACTAACTATTAAAAATCGAAACCTCTTTTATAAAGAAACTTTTTTTAAATAATTTTTAAATTTTTTTGCACTTTTTTTATTTTGACAGCTTTTAGAATAGACTCGAAAGTTTATTTTAAATCTCTTTTTTAGAATAAAATGTTGATTTTGAAACCTGTTTTTTCTTTAAAAAGATGTTTTATTGAAAGACTAGCCCAATTTTATACCTACTATCTGCATTTTTATTTTTTTACTTTTTGTAAAAATATTTTTTGAAATGAATTGAATAAATGGTTTTTGGGGGCTTCTGACCGTGAAATGCTAGGAAATTACTAACAAAAAAAGGCGGATGTTTATGTCGCTATGGTACATAAACATCCGCCTTTTTTCTGGGTATTCTTACTTAATTTAAGTCAAGTTTCTCGCAAGCTTTCATTGAAGCAGTTTGTTCTGCCTTCTTTTTAGAATAACCCTGTCCCATCGAGAACGACTCCTCATCCACATAGATGACAGCCGTAAATTCTTTATTGTGTTTACTTCCTTCTTCCGAAATGTCGAAACGAATCTGTTTGCCTTCACGTTGAGCCCACTCGATAATGATAGATTTGAAATTCGGGTTATTAGAAACAACCGTATCAATATCGAAGTGTTGTGTTAGAATGGATTTGATGACGAATTTTTTAGTAAAGCGAAACCCTTTGTCCATATAAATAGCACCAATAAGTGCTTCTAGGGCATCGCCATACATCGAAGTCCGAGCTAGAACGGTCTTCCTATTGCCATCGTATTCAACAAGTTTATCTAAGCCAATTTTACGAGCTACAACATTGAGTGATTCACGACTTACCATTCGAGAACGAATTTCGGTTAAGAAGCCTTCATCCTTAAACGGAAACTTTTTGAAGAGATACTCGGCCGTAATCATACCCAAAACGGAGTCACCTAAGAACTCTAATCGTTCGTTTGATTCCTTATAGCCGCCAACATTACTTTCCTTAGATACCGAAGAGTGCATAAATGCCAATCGGTAAAGTGTTAAGTTTGAGGGTTTGTCACCAATAATATGTTCAACAGCGTTCCGTAGCTTTTTGTCTTTGGGGTCGCTTGAAAAAAAATCTAAAAGGGGTGCAAGCATTTCGTTCAGTTAACAGTTATCAGTTATTAGTAAAATTATTGAAAAACAATTAATGAAAACAAGCATCGATGAACTAGTATGCAATTAAAAGGATAATCGCATACTAGTGTCTGTTAACTGTTTACTGATAACTGGATATTATATTTTTTTGAAAATTACCGTTGCATTGTGTCCACCGAAACCGAAACCATTACTCATTGCGATGTTAATTTCACGCTCTTGAGCCTTGTTGAAGGTTAAATTAAGACGATTATCAACTGCTGGATCCTCGTTTACATGGTTGATTGTTGGAGGAACTAATTGGTGTTGAATTGCCAAGATAGAGGCAACCGCTTCAACTGCTCCAGCACCACCCAATAAGTGACCTGTCATTGATTTTGTTGAACTAATGTTCAATTTGTAAGCATGTTCGCCAAATAAATCAACGATAGCTTTCAATTCTTGAGGGTCTCCTAATGGAGTTGATGTTCCGTGTGTATTGATGTAATCAATATCTTCTGGTTTAATTTGAGCATCGTCTATTGCATCCTGCATAGATAATAACGCACCGTATCCTTCTGGGTGTGGAGCTGTAATGTGGTAAGCATCTGAAGAGAATCCACCACCAATCATCTCAGCATAGATTTTTGCACCACGAGCTACTGCGTGATCATAGTCTTCTAAGATTAATGCACCAGCACCTTCACCTACTACAAAGCCATCACGTTCTGCATCATAAGGGCGTGAAGCTGTTTTAGGGTCATCATTACGCTCTGACATCGCACGCATAGCGGTAAAACCACCCACACTTGCAACGGTTACAGGAGCTTCTGAACCACCCGTAATACATACTTTTAAACGTCCAAGACGAATATAATTGAATGCGTCAATAATTGCATTGTTAGCAGACGAACAAGCAGAAACCGTTACGTAGTTTACACCTCTGAATCCATGACGAATGGAGATTACGCCAGAAGCAGAATCTGCAATCATTTTTGGAATAAAGAATGGGTTAAATTTCGGAGTACCGTCACCTTTAGCGAAATTAAAACATTCGTCTTCAAATGTACGAAGTCCGCCGATACCAGATCCCCAAATTACACCGACTTTATTTTTGTCGATTGTTTCCATATCGAAACCTGCATCGTTGATTGCTTCGTCAGAAGCAACAATTGCATATTGTGCAAAATGATCCATTTTGCGTGCATCTTTTGCAGACATGAATTTAGTAATGTCGAAGTTTTTCAACTCGCAAGCAAAGCGAGTACGAAACTTCTCAGCATCAAATTTTGTGATATAATCACAGCCACTAACACCATTACTAAGACCTTCCCAGTACTCTGCGACGGTATTCCCGATTGGAGTCAATGCTCCTATTCCAGTAACAACTACACGTTTAAAGCTCATGAGGTGAATTGTTTTTCATTTATTAGATTGTCTTCCAATTGGTACTATACGCATCTTGGAATGCAAAAAAGGGGTAATAAATCTTCGATAAAAACGTACTTTATTAGCGATGCTTGGTTATGTAAGCTAAATTTTGGTAGCGACGTTTTCTATATAAGGTCATACAGCTTGTTGAACAAGGCTGTTTTGCCAAATGAATGAAATCTTAACTAAGCAATAACAGTAAAAAAAAGTGCTAATTTGAGAATGATTGATTAAGACTGATACCAGTCTATTATATCATTAGCAAATTAGCACTAAAAACGTTAATTAGTTTGCGTGTTCTTCAAGATATGAGATAGCATTACCAACAGTTTGGATTTTCTCTGCTTGATCATCTGGAATACTTACATTGAACTCTTTTTCAAGTTCCATAATCAACTCCACAGTGTCCAATGAGTCTGCACCCAAATCATTTGTGAATGAAGCATCTGGCGTAACTTCTGAAGCTTCAACGCCTAATTTCGCAACGATTATGCTTTTTACTTTTTCTGCAATTTCTGACATTTTTAGAACAATTTTTTGGTTAGAAAAACGGTGCAAAGATGATGATTTAAAATTAGATTATCAAACAAATTGTTAGAACCTTTTATTTCAATTCGTCAAATGAGGGGTGATTTTTATCAATCATCTATCAATTTTACATCTTTTTACTTTTTTCTTTCCATTTTTGATTAATGTATGTTTATTTAAATTCAATAATGCTTTTAATAAATGGCTAAAAGCACGGCAATTTACTATTTCCTTTAAATTTATTCAAATATCTTTTGAATTACCTTAAAAACATAGAGAAGCCGCTCCAAGTAGTCCAGCATCGTTTCCGAGTGTTGCACGCTTGATTATTAGTCCATTAGCATGATATTTTGTCAACCATTTGGTCAATTGGGCTTGCATTGAAGGTAAAATATAATCGAAAGAAGCGGATAATCCACCGCCTACAAGAATCAAATTGATGTCCAAAATAGCCACTAAGTGGCATAAACTTTCTCCCAACAATTCCCCAACACGTTCAAAAATTTGTAAAGCTAGTACATCACCGCTTGATGCTGCAGCAACTAAGCCTGTAGTTGAAATTGTTCCGTCGTCTGGTAATTGCGTTTCTGCGGTGAATTTTGCTCTCATGTCTGTTGCAAGAGCCAATAATTCATTCTTACCGATGTTACGTTCTAACACTCTACTATTAGCAGAAGGTGTATGACCTGGTTCCATGGCATTACCACGACCGCCAGTAAATACTTTTTTGCCAATGATTGCTGCTCCTCCAACACCTGTACCCAGTGTGATGAAAATGTAGTTTTCGTCGATACGCTCTTCTCCAAAATAGAATTCACCTAGTGCCGCAGCATTGGCATCATTCTCAAGAAAAAACTGAACGTTGGCAAATTTCGTTTCTAATATTTCCACTAAAGGAACATTATTTAGTTCTGGAATTGCCGTAATTTCAATGGGAGTTCTACGAGATGAGTCAAGCATTCCAGGTAAGCCAATACCTACTTTGGTGATTTCTGGATTATCAATTAATTGAAGCGCAATTGCTTCTCCAAGACGATCAACAAAGTGACCAGAAGTACGCCAACTTACGGTATCGTGACTATAAAAGTTAGAAAGGTGACCTGTTTCTGAATTTACGATGCCCATTTTTACATTCGTTCCTCCGATGTCAATGCCTAAATATTCAACTGCAGCCATGTAATTTAAATTTATTATGTATGATGTGGGATATTGAAATTTATTCAAAAATACGGTAAAAGTTTGGAAGCACTATCCTTATTTTTCAGATAAATTAGGATTATAGTATGTCTAAACGCATTTTTTTGTACTTTAATTAGTTAAGCCCGCCTTTTTCAGTCTGTCAACCATTTCGAACACAGCAGGGCAAACCTTGGTGTTTTCAAGGGTTAGTGGTAGGATTCCTGCAATATTTTTCCGATCTGTATGCGGGTATTCTCGGCAGGCTCTTGGACGAATTTCGTAAATAGAACAATAATTATCAGCTCCTAAAAAAGTACATGGCGAAGAGTTTAGTACATAGTCTTTGTCTGCGTCCAAGTGTAAATGTTTGGCGATAAGTTCAACAGGACGCATTTTTAAGTGCTTGGCAATGCGGTCAATATCGTTATCGGTGAAAATGGGGCTTGTTGTTTTACAACAATTAGCACATTTCAGACAATCAACTTCGTCAAAAACATCGTCGTGTTGTTTATGAAAAGCCGTATCTAAATTGCGTACTTTTTTATTACGTATTTTATCAAAAAAACGTCTGTTATCAGGAAACGTTCGTACGTTTTCAGCGTTAAATTCTTCTATTGAATCTTCGTTATAAATCATCTTTTATGGTAGCATTGAAATATCAATGTCAGTTATGGTGTTATTGAATCACGGCGATTTTATTCACCAGTGTTTCTTCTCCTTTCGAATTCATCGAAAAAATAAAATAAATTCCAGACGCAACTTTATTTCCACTCAGTGTTCGGGCATTCCAAACGGCAGTTCCGCCATTTGCACGGGTTTCGTAAACCAGAAAACCTGTTGCATCGGTAATTTTAAGGTAGGCATTTTCGGTTAATCCTTCAATAGCAACCAAACCAGAAAAATCACTTTTTACAGGATTGGGATATACCTTAACGCTTTCTTGAACCGTTGGAGCTTCGGTGGAAGTACCTCGGTAAGAAACCATTCCCTTAGTTGTCCTTATATAGACTTCGCCTGTGTTGCCTTCTACCGTAATGTACGTTATTTCGTTGCTCGGAAGGGGAGAATTTGAAACAGTAAAGTTACTAACTAATTCGGAGGCATCGGATGAAAAGAGAAAAATTCCATTTTTTGTACCAATCCATTTTCGATTTCCTCCGTCGATGGCAATGCTCGTAATCGTTTCTGTACTGAGCAAACGGCGTTTTTCAAAAATAGGAAAGTAGGCATCAAAATTTTTTCCAGTAAAAACCGATGGCGGATAATCGAAAACAGCTACTCCTTTATCTGTACCCACCCATAGTTGCCCATTTTTGTCGAGGCACATACTTTTCACGGTATTGCTAGGTAAGTTTCCGTTTCCTTTACCTGTATATAAATAAAATACCTGATTTTTAGGATTGATAACCATGATTCCTTGTCCAAGCCCTTGACGAATCCATTTGTTACCTTCTTCGTCCGTCACGATGGAATCTTTACGGGTACTATATAAGGTATCTAAACTAGAAGGACTGAACGATTGAAAAGTACCCGTACTCGCTGATAGTAAGCCTGTTTGCTTATCTGCAATCCATATTTTCCCTTGGCTGTCTTGTAAGGCTTTTATTGGTTTTTTTAGATTACCAGAGGATAGCAAGGAAAGGCTTTGGTTTGAGATAGAAAAGACGCTACTGCTTTGACCCGTACATAAGAGGAATGTATTTGAATCGCTTCCTTTTTCTATGGAGGTTATATTGGTACTCAATTGAGCCAGAGGAGTTGAGATTCCTTTGCTGTATGCGTACAAAAAACCAGAACCATTAATCCAATATAACTTATTGTTGTTTTCTGCGATATTGATATGATTACTGAAAAGCGTTTTCCAATTGCCATAGTACTGCAAATTGATTGTTGCTGATGCTGGAGCGACTCTAATACCTATTGAGGTAGATAAATAAATACTATCGTTGGCAAATACCGTTTTATATACAGGAAGAGCGGCTCCATTTTCTCCTAAATTTTGATAGGTTTCTTTGATTTCTTGTTTATTCAAATCTAACACCACTAACCCAAAATCGTATGCCAAGTAAGCTACTCCATTCTTAAAGGCGATATGATTTGCTGCTTTAGAACCTACAATACTATTCGCATCGTTAAGGAGTGTTAAGGGGCGTATAGATGCAGGTTCGTCCTGACTTGTTAAGCTAACGAGGTCAATCATACCTGTTTGGTAGGCGATGATTAACTTTCTTGTGTCGCTATTGTAAGCCAGTTTTGCAATTTGATTTTCTGTAAAGCCATCTAGTTTCGAGAGTTTTACGGCCTCTTGTGCTTGCTTATCGACATAAAATAACCCATTTTCGGATGCACAATAGACGTGGGTATTTACAATAGCGAGGTCTTTTGCATTTAGGTAGTTAAAGTGCGTTCGCCATGAGCCTATTTGCCCAACACAAGGAATGGAAAAAAGTCCGATGAATATACCCAAAAAGAAAGCTCGCATGATACTAGAGTAAGAATTTAGGATGTTTTTGAAATCAATAAGCCGTCATATATTCAAAAGTACTACGGCATGGCAGCATAGAAGCATTTTCGGCAACGGGCTTCGTAACTTTCTGTTTCTCCTACCAACACTTGGTTAGTTGAATCGCTTTTTCGATAGGAGTAATTGGCTAAATCTCCGCAAGTCACACAAATGGCATGAACTTTGGTTACATATTCAGCGATGGCCATTAAGTGAGGCATAGAAGCAAATGCTTTTCCGAAGGAATCCATGTCGAGTCCTGCAATAATAACTCGTTTGCCATTTTTGGCGAGCATGTTAACGACCTCCACAATTTCATCATCAAAGAATTGGGCTTCATCAATACCCACTACATCACAATCGCCAGCTAACAACAGAATTTCCTGTGCAAGATGTACAGGAGTGGAGCGAATGCTTGAGGATTTGTGTGAAACGATATTTTCTTGATGATAACGGTTGTCGATGCTGGGCTTAAAAATCTCAACTTTTTGTTTGGCAATGGTAGCACGAGTAAGGCGGCGGATAAGTTCTTCTGTTTTTCCTGAAAACATAGAACCGCAAATTACTTCAATCCATCCAAAACGTTTTTCTCCTTGCTGATGAGGTCTTTGTAAAGGTTCTATGAACATACGAAATAGTGATTATTGCAGATTTGTAATTAAAAGTTGATGATAAGTCTTGTCAGTAAGCATACTTCACAAAAACGAAAAAAAAGCTGTTTCCGTGTCTATCGTTAGCTATTTCAAGATTAGAGATTGCGAAGATACGATAAATTATAAGTAAAAAATTGAATGATTTGGGTAAAAATGTCTAAAAATCACGTATATTAGTGATTGCATAATTGCTCATAGTAAAACAGGAGGTACGTGTTGTAGATGAATTGCAGAACTATTTTTTTGAAACACACTTGGATAACCCTAAAATTGATGATGCTCATGAAGACAATTAAACAATGGTTAACGGAATATGGTAGTATTTATCACGAAACGATGAGTAACCTAATTAACCAGATTTCCATTCCGCTTATCTTTTTTTGTATAATTGGATTTTTCTTTTCGTTAAAATTGCCTTTTCTGAAGTTGGGAGATATAGAAGCAAATGTAGCCCTTTTTGCGATTCTCTTTCTTAACGCATATTATTTTATCCTATCAAAGCCACTTGCTGCTGGCATTTTTCTTTTCTCTTTAACGTGCTGTCTTATTTGTTATCTGATAGAACAATTGCATTTTGTTCCGTTGATTCAATTCTGCATTACTGTTTTTGTTTTAGCAGGAGTAGGGCAGTTGCTCGAAAAAGGTACAAGTACGAAAAAACTATCGTTATTACGTTATTTACATTACTTGATGATTACTCCCGCATTATTGATGAGTTTTATTTACGAACGTTTAGGTATCTCTCATTAATCTCATCCATTAAATGTGACCGAATTTTGGAAACAATCAACCATTCATACCATTCTTGAACCAGCAGCACTAAGTCTTTGTTACTTAGTGCTGTTATTTTTTAAACACACACAAACGATGTTCTTAATTTTCCTTGGTATTGTGGCTTTGATGGCAGGATTTGCTATCAATACGCCAGCACTAGCGTTTTCTCGTTATGCTCGTCCTGTAAAATTGGCTGGGGCAGTCCTGCTTAGTATTGGTGTTTTTTCATCGAGTATTCGCCAGATAGATGCAGGCGAATTGGGGGTGCAGTCTTTATTTGGTAGTGTTAAAGATGCGACACTCGGTAGTGGTTTGAATTTTGTAAATCCTTTGTCGAACATCACAATTTTTGATGCTAAAACTCAAAATTACACGATGTCTGCTGTTCGGGATGAAGGCGATAAAGAAGGAGATGATGCTATCCGTGTTTTGACGGCTGATGGACTCGAAGTGGTCGTTGATTTAACCGTTTTGTATCGTGTCATTCCTACGGAAGCTCCTAGAATTTTGAGAGAAATAGGGGAGAATTATAAAGACAAGGTGATTCGTCCAATTACACGTACTAAAATTCGTGATAATGCAGTTTATTATGATGCAGTAGCGCTGTATTCGACTAGAAGAGATGAATTTCAGAATCGTATTTTCAAAGATATTGAAAAGAATTTACGAGCAAGAGGAATTTTGTTGGAACAGCTTTTAGTACGTAATATCAACTTACCAACTTCTGTAAAGCAGACAATTGAATCAAAAATTAATGCGGAACAGGATGCTCAAAAAATGCAATTTGTCTTACAAAAAGAGAAGCAAGAAGCAGAACGTAAACGAGTAGAAGCACAAGGGATTGCCGATTATCAGAAAATTTTATCGACGGGTTTATCGGATAAACAGTTGCAATATGAGGCTATCAAGGCTCAAAAAGAACTAGCTCTTTCACCTAATGCCAAAGTGATTATTATGGGAGGAAAAGGGAATATGCCGATGATTTTGGGAGATAAGTAAGGGAGTTTGATTTTGGATGATGGATTTTGAATTTTGGATGAGAAAGCTAATCCAAAATCCATCATCCAAAATTTTAAAGCCCTATATCCACCAAATTACGGGTAATGTCATCAAACGTTTCACGTTGACGGATGATTTTTGCTTCGCCCTCAATTACTAATACTTCTGCTGGAAGCATACGAGAATTGTAATGAGAAGCCATTGAAAAACAATAAGCACCCGCATTTTTCATTGCAATGATGTCTCCTGCTTGTACTTCGTTCATCAAACGTTCTCCTTGTTTGCCTTCTGGAGTCCAGCTAAACGTATCTGTTTCGCAGATATAACCCACCACACGGTATTCTTCTTGTTTGCTTTCGTCTTGATTAGACGCATTGAAAATGTCATGATACGAACCATACATCATCGGTCTGCCCAAATGATTTAAGCCCGAATTAACACAAACAAAAGTCTTGATTGGGTCACGTTTTACCGTATTGGCAGTTGTCAAGAATGTACCTGCTTCACTTACCAAGAATTTACCTGGTTCGAACCATAATTGTAAAGGACGACCGTATTTTTCGCTAAAAGAAAGGAAGGCATTACTTAACACTTGCCCAACTTCTGCCATATCGGTTACAATGTCTCCTTCTTTATAAGATACTTTGAACCCACCTCCTAAGTCAATGATTTCAAGGTCTTTGAAATCGAAAGCCATTTCTAAAATTGCCGAAGCTGCTTGTGTAAACGCATCTGCATTTTTTACATCCGAACCTGTATGTTGGTGTAAACCAATGATTTTGATGTCGTATTGAGCAACAATGTCTAAAATTTCTTGTTTCTGATGAATCGAGATTCCGAATTTAGACTCAGGGTGAGCCGTCATAATTTTCTCATTACCACCTCCAAAAACGTGCGGTTTAATACGAATCAACGCTCCTACGGTATTTCCATAAGCTTGTCCGAATTTCTCCAAAACGTCTAGGTTATCTAGGTTGATTCTTGCCCCTACGGCTACGGCTTTCTCGATTTCGTCGAAACTTACCCCACTAGGCGTAAAGGTAATTTGCGAACCCTCATAACCAGCCATCAATGCCAATTGAAGCTCTTCTGGAGACACCACATCAATTTCAACGCCATGCTTTCGCATCAACTTTAAAATGGATAAATTGGTGTTTGCCTTACAAGCGTATTTTATCTTTAGGTTAACATCGCTAAATGAATTGCGAAGTATGCCGATTTTTTCGATAATTTTGTTAGCATCATATACATAAAGCGGTGTGCCGTAGGTACTCGCTAAGTCGGTTAAGTTAATTCCTTGAATGTTGTAATAAGACATTGTGACTGTTTGGGCTTATGACGAATTCGCTTTCGTCTAAAAACATAAATAAGCACAAAGTTACGTTACCGATGCTTAGAAGCATAATCGAGGAGGCTTAAATTTGTATTCATCTAAAAAACTAAAACACATGAACAAACTAATTTTCAGTTTATTACTCCTTTTGGTGGTAGGTACGAGCTTGAACGCTCAACTTAAATCGGGGCCTATGGTGGGGTATTCGGATATGAAAGAGGTAATGCTTTGGGTACAAACCGAAAAACCTGCTAAAGTGAAATTTGTCTATTGGGATCAAAAAAATCCAGCAAAGAAAATGACAACTGAGGAGGTTTTGACTACGAAAAAAGATGGTTATTCGGCTAAATTAATTTGTGACGAAGTAACCATGGCGAAGAAATATACCTACGAAGTTTATGTGGACGGAAAGAAAGTGGCTCGCCCGTATCCGCTGTCATTCCAGACGCAAGAAATTTACCAATGGCGTAAAGATCCAGAACCGTTCAAATTTGTGATAGGAAGTTGTAACTACATCAATGAACCAGAAACGGATAGACCTGGCACTCCTTATGGCGGACATACAGAAATTTTCACGTCAATTTATGAGAAAAAGCCAGACTTTATGGTTTGGGGAGGCGATAACTTCTATTACCGTGAGCCAGATTGGAATACTCGTACAGGAATGATTCACCGTAATACGCACTCTCGTTCACTTCCTGAGTTGCAACCTTTGTTAGGTTCTACGCACCATTATGCGATTTGGGATGACCACGATTATGGCCCGAATGATTCTGACCGCTCGTTTTGGAACAAAGACATGGCGTTGGAAATGTTTAAAACCTTCTGGGCGAATCCTAACTATGCCTTCAAAGACGAAGCGTGTACAGGAACATTTCAGTGGAATGACGTGCAGTTTTTCTTGTTAGATGACCGTTGGTTTAGATCTCCCAACGATTTGTATGTGGGCGAACGTGAATATTTAGGACAAAGACAATTGAATTGGTTAATTGATGCTTTATCAGGAAGTAAAGCGACTTTTAAAATTATTGTTGTAGGTGGGCAAGTAGTGAACCCTGTGAAAGTATTTGAAAACATGGCGGTTTATGAAGCAGAACGTAAGAAATTATTGGATAAAATTACCGAAGCTAAAATTGAAGGAGTGCTTTTTGTGACAGGCGACCGCCACCATTCTTGTTTACAAAAATTAGACCGCCCGAACACTTATCCTTTATACGATGTAACGGTTTCTCCGTTTACGTCGGGGCCAGCAAAAATGATGGAAGAAGAAAAGGTAAGTCCAACCCTAATTCAAGGAACAACGGTAGAAGAACGCAATTTTGCCCTGTGTGAAGTAACAGGAACGTTGAAAGATAGAAGATTAAAAATCTCTATTTTCGATAGCAAAGGAGCTGAAAAATGGACAAGAGAAATTAAGGCGAATGAGTTGAAATAG
>JBMLRK010000456.1:0-6705 GCA_049241065.1 Spirosomataceae bacterium | reverse complement strand
TTGCAATTGCTCAAGGACACCGTTCGGCATATGCAATTGCTTTTTTTACAAGGGTTAAAAATTTAATTGATGCCAACGACTGTATGGCTTGCCATAGCAAAGAGAAAAAATCGGTAGGCCCAACCTATCGTGAAGTAGCCAATAAATACAAAGGCGACAATTCGGCTCTGGAAAAATTGACAAAGAAAGTTATCGCTGGTGGAAGTGGCGTTTGGGGCGATGTAGCCATGGCTGGGCACCCGCAGTTATCAGCAGCAGATGCTTCGGAAATGGTGAAATATATTTTGAATATTGCTAACGAAAAACCAAAAGAAAAATCATTACCAGTAAGTGGCACTTATACGGCAAAAGTACCTGCTGGTGATAAAGGAAAAGGGATATTTATTGTACGAGCAGCATACGAAGACCAAGGAGCAAACGGAATGCCTGCCTTGAAATCAGAACAATCATTTGTATTGAGAAATGCCACAGTGGACGCACACGGATTTGATGAATATCAGGACGTAAATAAGATGGCTTTTGGCGGAAATAACTTAGCTATTCCGTCTAAATCTGGTGCTTATATCGCAATGAAACAAGTTGATTTGAATGAAGTGACGGCATTGCAAGTAATGGCAGTTGCTCCAAAACCGCAATTAAATGCAGCAGGTGGTGTGATAGAGCTACACTTAGGCAATCCAACAGGTAAGTTAATTGGAACATCTGCCTTTTTAGAACCTTCAGACAAAATGGATTTCACCCCTAAATTGGTGAACGTTCCTGTAAACACAGTAGGCGTAGCCATAAATCAGCTACAAGATGTATATGCTGTGTTCAGTAATCCAAAATCAGATGGTCAATCGTTGATGGTTGTTATGGGTTTCCAATTTAAACTTACGGGCGACGATGCTCCTGCAACAGCCCAACAAACTGGAACAGAAAGTGTTGTGGAAGATTTCTTTGCAGGAAAATGGAATATGACTTTCATCGGTACTCCACAAGGGGATGCAAACTTAACCATGGCATTATCCAGAAAAGACGGTAAACTATCAGGAACGGTCACTCCCAAAATAGATGGTGCAAGTGAAGCAACGATTGATAAAATTGAAGAATCACCAGATAAACTGACCCTTTATTTCAAAATGATGAGTTACGACTTAAACGTTACCCTCGAAAAAGAAGATAATGACCATTTAAAAGGTTCATTGATGGGAATGTTTAAAGTTACAGCGATAAGAGCCAACTAATTTAATTTTCACAGAACACAAAATGACTGTCTCAAAAAGGCAGTCATTTTTGTTGTTAGATATTCTCAACCGAAAGGCATAGAGAAAACCTTATAGGTTTCAGAAACCTATAAGGTTTAATAGCTAGTAAACAGGAATTTCAACTCCTTTGAAGGCAAGTCGGCATAGAAAGATTTCATCCTCTCCTGTACAATTTTAAAAAATTATGCTTATTTTGAATCATGGATGACTTTTTTTTTGTTTATAATAAAGAGAACGAAATACATCCTTCAAGGTCTTTTAGGTTAAATAACTGATAACAAGAAGTTTAAATAGACACATTTTTTTAGTAACATACTCATACAGAAACATTATCTAATTTTTATCACATAATTATGACTGAATCTTCAAAAACATTTCTCTACGAATACTTAAACAATGCCGCTCCAACAGGCTTTGAAGCCCCAGGACAACAAATTTGGTTAGACTACCTAAAACCATACATCGACGAAACGATTATTGACGTTTATGGAACTGCTGTAGGAGTTATTAACCCAGGGAAAGAATACAAAGTGGTTATCGAAGCCCATGCCGATGAGATTTCATGGTTTGTCAATTATATCGACGATAACGGGTATATTTTCGTAAGAAGAAACGGTGGTTCAGATGCTGTCATTGCCCCTTCGATGCGTTGTAATTTACACACGAAAAAAGGCGTTGTAAAAGGCGTATTTGGCTATCCTGCTATCCATGTAAGAGATATTGCTCGTGACAAAGCTCCAACGGTAAACGATATTTTTATCGACTTAGGTGCTGCTAATAAAAAAGAGGTAGAAGATATGGGCGTTCATGTGGGAACAGTCGTAACCTTTGAAGACGGTCTAATGGAATTGAACGACCGCTATTATGTAGGTCGTGCCTTAGACAACCGCATGGGAGGATTTATGATTGCCGAAGTAGCACGTTTATTGAAAGAAAACGCCGTTGAATTACCATTTACCTTGTACGTAGTAAACGCTGTTCAAGAAGAAATTGGTTTACGTGGTGCAGAAATGATTGCTCGTCGTTTGAAACCAGATTTGGCTATCGTAACCGATGTTACCCACGATACACAGTCGCCAATGTACAACAAAAAAGAACAAGGCGATATGAAATGTGGTAATGGCCCTGTAATCTGTTATGGCCCTGCGGTACAAAACAATGTTCGTGATTTTATCATCGACATTGCAGACCAAAACGAAATCAAATTCCAACGTCAAGCGGTTTCTCGTTCTACAGGTACAGATACGGATGCCTTTGCTTATGCTGCCGAAGGAGTAGCTTCAGCCCTGATTTCATTGCCATTGAAATACATGCACACAACCGTAGAAACAGTAAGTAAAACGGATGTACAGGCCGTTATCGACTTAATTTACAAAACTATTATTGCCTTGAAAGGTAATGAAGATTGGAGATATATTAAGTAAGTAGAAAGCACACTGAGCATACAAGCTTATTGTTAAAATGCAAAAGCCACTTGAAAGAATTGAACCCTTCAAGTGGCTTTTTTGCATATTATCCAATAACGAGATTTCCACTTTCCTTCTATTAGTCTGTCTTAAATTTACCCATAAAATTGAGAATCTCTACGTGTCCTATTTTTACATTCCTTTGTACTAATTCTAAATAAAGTACATCAAGAAATCCGTACCTTTTCCATTCGAGCCCATGAAACAACTTACTATCCTCCTCCTCACCAGCCTTTTATTCCTGAATGAAACGAAGGTTGTTGCACAAAAAATGGTACATTCAGATAGTATATATGTTTATGTCATGCCCGACTCGGTACAAGAAAATCACCCGTCAAGATTTTGGGGAAAATATATATTAAAAGAGCTTGTTCCCATTATTGCTTCGTGTATGGGTAAGCATCGAGAGCAAGTGTCACGCTTATTTCTAGATTTGCTAATTGACCCCAAAGGGCAAGTCAAAAAAGTATATTTTGCCCGAAACGCATTGAAGGAAGTATGTGAATCACAGCTAGAAGCCAAACTTTGTACGTTACCCCCATTCACTCCCATGATTGTCGATGGTAAAGCTGTCTGGAGTAAGTACCCGTTACTTATTAGTTGCCTTCTTTGGACAACCGAAAATGAATAAATAAAAGGCTGTCCTCGAAAAGACAGCCCCTATATAGTCTAAAGGTAAACGCTTATTGAGGTCGCTGTCTTGCCATATTTACAAGACGAACAAGGGGATAACCAACCCCTAACGATACAAACATACGTTCATTCTAAATAAACTTCCAAACAAGAAAGAAAAAATTAACATTAGTTAAGTAATTGTACTTAAACCGTTATATCCTACCAAGGTACTAAGGCATTTGTTTTAAGCCTTCCCAACGGACATTCCATTGGCTATTTTTGGGAATTCCTGCATTTTGATTCCCGTCTTCAAAACCTGCACACATCATGGCAACGGCTGCTAATAACCCTCCATTTCCTGGTAAGTATAAACGAAGTCGTTCGTCTTGAAAATTATGTCCGTTTGGCAAATAAGTATTCGTACGAATATCCATCATCAGCCCATCAATTGCTTTTTCGGGTAAACCCAAACGTGCCGCAGTCATAGCAACCATCGGGAAATCCCAGCCCCAAGTATCTTTCCAATTCCAGCTAGTCCATACTTTATCAAAGGTCTGACGCATTACTTTTTTGTTCAACAAAGGCGTGGTTGGTAACATCCCAAACGTTCCTAATACCGACGGGTGATCGGTCAAATAAACAGGGTTGGTATAGGAATCTGGAGCCGATTCTGCTGCCAGATATACGCCATTTTGCTGTGGTAGTGGTGATATTTTTTGCATTACATCGTCCCACTTTTTGTTTCTTGGTAAATTCAATCGTACTCGCCAGTCTTGTGCCACCGACAAAGCCCATTGCCAGTAAGCCAATTCGTAAGTTGGGTTGAAGGTATCTTCTGCCTTAAAACGTTCTTGAGCAGGAATCAGCCCTTTGCCTAAGATATAACGACCTTTTTCTTTATCGAAATACGCAAAAGAAGCCATAAAGTCTGCCGTTGCAAACACCAAATCTTTATACTTCTGTAACGTCTTTAGGTCTTGATGTTCTCTTCTACACAATTCGGCAAAATAGATAAAATGCGGTTGTTGCCAAATCAATAAAGCCCCTACCGACGACGGTGATTCTTTTCCAGCAGGATCGGTCATTTTTTGCCAACGAACGCCTTCAAAGCCCTGACGTTTGGCAATGGCTTTGGCTTCGGAAGCTACTTTGGCATACCAAGAAAGGCTATTTTCTAACAAATCAATGCGATTCCAAAGGGCAAAATGAACGCCATGCCACCAGTGCATTTCGAGGTGTGGTTTTCCGAACCACGAGTTATAAGTCAATCCTGTTTCTTGTGGCGGCTCTGCTCCTGAACACTGAATTTTGGTTAAGTATTGCGACAAAATCACTCTTCGTTCCAACTCCTTAGCTCGTATGTCGGCACTTCCAGAAAAGTCCACTGCTCCGCCACGCATCCAGAAACTTTTCCATCCGTTACGACTACTTTCGGCTGTTTTTTCAAAAATAGGTAAAACTCCAACAAGTGGTTTTTCTGTAAATAAACAAGCGGCTTCAAAAGTATCTAAACTATCAACAGGGCTAATCAAAAACGTATGTGGTGCGTCTATCGACACTTCGGCAACACTACTCCATGATAGTTGAACGGTGTAGCGAGTGGTATCTAAACGATGGCGAATATGCACCGATTTTTCGGTATGCTTGGTGATAAAGGATTGATGCTGTTGGTCGTTCTTGTAATTTGTTCCGTAATCGGTAAACTCATTGCTTGGGAAAGGAAAACGAAGTTTTAGCTTCAATCGCCCCGATTTTAATAGAGCTGATTTTACCTTAACGGCAATCAGGTCTTTTTCTTGGTGACAATAAGTACTTACCAAAACGGGAATTCCTTCTACCGAAAAGCTACTCGAAATTTCGCCCGTCCAAGGGTTTAGAGTTTGTTTGTCAATTTTAATATCGCTCAATAAGGCTTCTTTGCCGTCGGCTTTTTTGATATAAAAACCAAAATTGCCTAACTGTAAACGGTGTGGATTTTCACGAAAATAACCACAAGCAGCTTTAGCGTGTTCTGGCGTTTTTATTTGGACACCATAAGGAATTTTACGTCCATTCGACTCATAAATACGGAGGCTTTCTTAAAAATGATAACTGTCTTTGTTCGGGAAAGCGTGCCAACCCCACTCCGACTGTGTACCTAATGGAATTCCATTGGCATAATAGCTTGGAAAAGTTTGCAAACCCGTAGCATCTACGGTAAAAGCAAAACGCCCATTTCCGACAGATAAAGAGGCTAAAGTATCAAACCGTTGAACGTTTACCTGATGTCGTTCGACTAAGGCTTTCCGATCTATTTTTTGTTGGGCAAAGGTTAAGCTTGTCATTAAGACAAGGTAACAGAGGGTACTGAATCTAAAAAGTTTCATAAAATTTATATTATACAAGCGTTGGTAATGCGTAATGATTAATTATTAATTTAAACTCCATTTTCTGTGTCCTCTGCCATTGTCAGTGTCCCCACTGACATTTATTTGTGTTGTCTGTGAAGACACAGACAATGGCTGGGCCTCTGTTGGACACGGTAGTCAGCCTTCAAAAGGCTGACTACCGTAACTATCATAGAAGTTATAGCTGACAATTTACGACTATCCACCTAAACAAATGATTATCAAATAGTTGAATACAATTTTGCAGTATCATCAGTATCTCAACTGACATTTATTTGTATTGTCTGTGAAGACACAGACAATGGCTGGAACAATGGCACGACAAACAAATTAGCCTTAAAAAATGACGTATTATCATTCTTTAAGGCTAAGAGATTTTTCTAAAACAAAATACTCTTTAACGTTTTGGGCCTACTGAATCATAAACGATTACTTTCTCCCAAAGATGACCGTAATCTGCAATGAATTTCAAGTGAATAGGGTGTTTTTGATAAATTTCTTCTTCTTCCAAATTATCAAAGAAACACAACCAAGAAACAGCATAACTACGCTCAATTACGCTACGGTGTGTATCTGCTGGAGTAGCAATATGTGCCATACGGATTTCTGGCACTTTCGATAATTTATCTAAGCCTTCCATTAATTTCAAACGGTCTGCTTCGCTGTCTGGGTTTTTCAACCAAAAATACACGTGGTGAACAAATAGTTCTTTCTTCGTTTTTGCTTCTGTTGTCATAGCTGATAATGTAGTCACTACGCCCGCAGCTACTGCCGATTGTTTGACAAAGCTTCTTCGTGATAGTGTTTCCATAAGTAATAATGATAAATTTTGAATGTTAAATTTTGGATTTAAGTCTCCCGACATATTCAACCAAACAGATTGATAATCAATTTCTTATATTCAAAAATTCCTATACAAGTAATGGGACTAAATAAGTTGGTATAAAAACCTATAAGGTTTAGCTTATAACTTCCTTACTATCATTTTTT
>JBMLRK010000455.1:0-9039 GCA_049241065.1 Spirosomataceae bacterium | reverse complement strand
GTACCTGCCTGCATTACAGCAGCAGGATTACTTACAGTGTTTGTCATCGCTTTGTCAGTGAAATAGGTAATTGTTCCTGACGTACTTCCAACAGTAGCAGCTGTTAAATCTACGGGAATATCTGGACAAACTGGGGTTGGAGTTGTAATAACCAATTTACCTACCGCTGTAACCACCTCAGTACTTCCTTGTACAGAACAAGAACTATCTGGCAATGTACTTGCGATTACTTTAACCGAATACATACCCTCTAAGGCTGGACTAATGGTAGTGAATAACTTTTTACTCTGTGCAATTTTAACACCGTCTCTATAATAAAAATAGGTCGCTCCTACTACGGGTGTTGAAACTCTAGCTTTTAGAAAGGTAGTACCATCACCACAAATACTATTCGTGTTTAAAATAAGGGATTCGTTTGGCAATGGCCCAACTTTACCAGAACCCTGATACGAGTTCTTACAGTCATCGTATCCTAAAATATTGTAGGTAGCAACACTCCCATCACTTTTTGCAGGTAAGCCAGCAAAGGTCGAATCAGTTTGTCCAGTCACATCTGGATAAGGAAGTGTTCCGTTATAAGGAGCTGTTGAACCGTATAAATCTGAGTCCGTACCGATAATTCGCCAATGATATGGTCCCACCACTTGAGCTGGTTCTAGATTCATGATTTGCAACGAACCAACTGTTTGAGGTGGACATAATGCTCCAAATCCTACTTCCCAAGTAGGTTGTTGATACGAAGGGATTGTTACATCTTTCGTAATTGTCTTACAACCATCATTAAAACTAAACGTATAAGTACCTCCTGAAACTAACGATGAAAAACGTCCTGTACGTGTAGGAGAGTCACTTTCAGGGCCTTCTCCTACCCTTGATGGGCCATTTTCAATTTTGTAATTGTACTGCTCATTCCAATTGGCAAATGCCTCTCGATTATTAATACCAATTACATTCGCCTGCCCCGCTCCAAAACAACGATTACTTACGTCAACACTCATCGTAGGCATTTCATATTTAGGAATATAAACAGAATCCGCACACGTCGCTCCGCAAGCATCTGTGATTTTGATGTAATATTTACCTTGTGGTAAAGCAGGATATACTTCCGCATAATCATTTTTGATTAATGGAAATCCAGGTATATACTGGTTTGTAGTACTATCGATTACCTCTATCGTAAAAGGCGGTGTTGCGTTATACTGAATACCAAAATATCCAATAGATAATTTATAATCGGTACTACCGTTATCAGGACAATTGTAATATTTATAGCATTGCATAGATCCAATAGCAGGTGCAACCAATGAAATATCTCCTGTATAAGTTTTATTACAACCATCTGTTGCTGTAATGGTATAGGTACACGGGCGAGGCAAATTGTCAAAGTCGGTTGTACTCCAAGAATAATCAGTAACCGCTAACTTTGTTTGCAAACTGGTACAAGGGCTTGATATTGAAACCTGAACAGGCCCTATTCCTACGCTATTCTGATCTATCCAAATACGAAGTGCTCCAGTTCCAGTAGTTGGAGGTGTACACGTACCAAACGCACTCCAAGTTTGAACACTAGGACTTGAATATTTTTTCACATAGACCGTATGTTCTGAAACCCCGCCACATTGATCCATCACTTCAAAAACATACGTTCCTTCTGCTAATAAATTAAACGAAACAGATGTGCCTGTTTGAGTAGCTCCCACTTGATCTGGCCCTGACTTAATTTTAAAAATATAAGGATCTTTGGCCCCTCCTGCGTCTAATTTATATTCTGCATCTCCAGCACAGTTATTGAACTTAACAAAAGCGGAATTTACCCATGGGCCAGGAGCCGAGTTAGGTACATAGACATTAATAGTTTTGAAATTACCACATGAATCGATTGCCTGAAGCTCGTAGTTTCCACCCACCCCTGATGGATACGGCAAACTAAACTCACTAACACTTGCAAAGGCTGGAGAACCTGAGCCATCGGCTGCTAAACTTCCGCCTTTAGAAGAAATACGATATTTATAGGGCGATCGTTGTTGATTTGACCCAGCATTCTGTATCGTAAAGTTATTAATCTTAACTGTTGGAATCCCTGCACTACAAGGGGTGTAACTTATATTAGCAGAGAAAATCCAGTTCTGTTCATAGTTCCCAGATACAGTTACCGAATAGGTTGCTTCTTCGTTTGTACTAGGATCAATAACGGTTAAGGTATAGTTGCCCTTTTGTAGATTGTTAAATACCACCGAACTTGAATTACCAGATAGTGGCCCGAGTTGCCCAGGAATATTACCCCCTGTAAGGATATTCAAATACGAGGTATTACCATTTACGACTACTTTACCCGTTGATTCACACCTAGATTCGTAGGATGTGATTTGCGGTGCTACTATCTGTCCAAAACTACGATTGGCTAAACTCACAGTGATTAACATCGCTATGAACCAATAGGGTTTGTTTAGGCATTTCCTTAACAAGGATAAATGATTAAAAATAGACATAATGAGTTAGTTTATAAAAAGGTTCGATTAATAATGGGGTAAAAACACTAAAATCACGTTCGTACACTAAAATATCGTGTACGAATTATCATGCCTGTTAGGCTCAAAAGTTTACAATGAAAATGCAGTTAGTTTTGACTTGAAAGTTTAATCTTAGGTAGTAACAATTGAAAAAAATCAATTATTATTAAACTTTGTATAGGGCGGATACGGCAATTCTAATTTCATTTTGGTTAACATTTATCAAGCAAAATCCATTCCAATTAACTTATATTTCACTAAATACTAACTACATATCTACTTTAAAACCCTTTTAATACATTTTTTTATTTAAAAAATTCATTTCCATAGAAGCTCGCCATTTTCAGCAAAAATCATGCCATTAATTGACATTTGTCAATCAAACACCCCAAGGCAAATCCGAAAAACAACTGTTCTACACAGTTATATATTTTAAAAAAAATCTGGCATTATCAAACAGTTTTTATACTTTTGTAAAAGAAATCTTTTTCCCAAACTGTTGAAGAATTCAACGGTTCAACATTATTACAAAAACAACAGCTATGAAGTTTTTTATTGACACGGCAAATCTTAGCGAAATCCAAGAAGCACAAGACTTAGGTGTTTTAGATGGCGTAACTACCAACCCTTCTTTGATGGCTAAAGAAGGTATCAGTGGAAAAGAAAACGTAATCAATCATTACAAAGCAATCTGTGCTATTGTAGATGGCGACGTTTCAGCGGAAGTTATCTCAACGGACTACGAAGGTATGATTCGTGAAGGAGAAGAATTAGCAGCTTTGGACGAAAAAATCGTAGTAAAAATCCCAATTATTAAAGACGGGATTAAGGCATTACGTTATTTCTCTGAAAAAGGTATCAAAACTAACTGTACCTTGATTTTCTCAGCAGGACAAGCGTTGTTAGCTGCTAAAGCAGGAGCTACGTATGTTTCTCCATTCATCGGACGTTTAGATGATATTTCTTACGACGGAATCCAATTAATTGAACAAATCCGTACTATTTTTGATAACTACGGTTTTGATACTGAAATCTTAGCTGCCTCAGTACGTAACCCAATCCACATTTTAAGATGTGCTGAAATTGGTTCTGACGTAATGACTGGCCCATTATCTTCTATCTTGGCGTTGTTGAAACATCCATTAACAGATAGCGGTTTAGCTAAATTCTTAGAAGATCACGCTAAAGCTGAAGCTGCGGCTGCAAAATAGTCTTTTAAATTCTTAAAAAACGCTCCTTTTCTTCCCCGAAAAGGAGCGTTTTTTTTTGTCTAAATTATACCAATCAGCAGTATTAACCTTCAAAAAATAATTTTCTTACGCTTTTTTAATCAGCTATTCTATTTTTCTCTATCTTGTGACTTAACCATTTTCACCAATATATGCTCAACAAACAAATACAAGTAGCATCCGAAGTCGGTACGTTACAACGCTTATTAATTCATAGTCCTGATAGCGGACTCGGTAAAGTTGTCCCATCTAAAGCACAAGACTGGTTATTTGAAGATATTGTCCATCTGGACACCATGCGAAAGGGCGAGTACGATTACTACGTAAAACTCCTCTTGTTTTTTCTTGACCCCGATAAAATCAAAGGTCGTTTAGCCGCCATTGATACCGATGAAAGCCGTGATTTCTATAAACCTGAGTCTCCTGCTTATTTTAATTCGGATAAAGTAATTGAAGTCCAAAAATTGCTATCCGATATTTTAGAAGACGAACTCATTCGGGTAAAATTAGTAGCCGCCGCTTGTGCCATTGAACAAGAATGGTATTCAACTCAAGAGGAATTGCTCCGTTTACCTTCTGTGGAATTGGCAAAAACGCTCATTTCAGGCTCTACGCCTACGATGGAAATGCTGTTCCCTCCTATTCCTAACATGATTTTTACCAGAGATATTGGTATTACGATTAACAACCATATTCTCTTGAATCGTCCTCAAAAACAGGCTCGTACACGAGAAGCTCTTTTGGCTCAGTACATCTTTCATAACCACCCCGTTTTTGAAGAAATACGCAATAATCTCATTGAAATTCCTGACAATGAAACCTTGTTTTTATTGCCAGAAGAAGAAGCCGACGAAGCCCAATCGACCCTAGAAGGGGGAGATGTGATGATGGTTGCCCCAAATCACTTGCTCATTGGTATTTCAGAAAGAACTTCGGTATATGCTGCCAAACAGGTAATTAAAGTGCTTTTTGAAAAAAAGGTAGTCGATAAAATTAGTTTGGTGAAGATTCCTAAAAAAAGGGATTACATGCACATCGACACGGTTTTCACTCAAGTAAAACGCAATGTGTGGGTGGTGCTGGGTTCTTTAGCGAATAGCGATTATGACCAATTAGACGAAACCTTTATTAAAGCGGGTTTATTAAAAACGAAGAAATCTGAGCGAGTAAAAATCGTACAATTTCACCGTGAAAGTCCGCATAAACCCATCGAAATCGAACATTTAGAAGAACTCTTAATGGAAATTTCAGTACAGGATTTGGGCTGTCAACCTCAAGACGTAAAATTTGTTTATTCTGGAAATAACGAGTTTCCTTACGGAGCAAGAGAGCAATGGACTGATTCGTGTAATTTATTGGCGGTGAAAGAAGGCGTTGTTATCGGGTATGACCGCAACGATAAGACCTTAGAGGCATTCAAGGCTATTGGCTTTGAAGCAATTCGTGCGGCTGATTTGTTACAAGATTTTGAATCAGGCAAACGCTCACCTGAAACCATCGAAAATACCTTCATTTTACTTCCATCCGCAGAGCTTTCAAGAGCAAGAGGTGGTTCGCACTGTATGTCGATGCCGATTTTACGAGCTGGTTTTTAATTATTTCTAACCCATTTCTGCTTAATAAAGGTGATAAACCTAAGGTAGATACCCGAATTTGGAATACTTATGTCTTCACAAACAACTTCCATTATATTAATGATTCGTCCTGTGGCTTTTGGCTTCAATCCACAGACTGCTGGTTCAAACGCTTTCCAAGATGCAGGCTTTGGACTAGCTACGCAACACGAAGCTCAAACAATTGCGTTAAAAGAGTTTGATACCATGGTAGCAGGACTCCGAGCGTCAGGAGTTATCGTGATTGTGGTGGAGGATACACCAGAACCTCATACACCCGATTCTATTTTCCCGAATAACTGGATTTCTTTTCACGACGATGGTTCAGTAGTGCTGTATCCGATGCAAGCACCCAATCGCCGTTTGGAGCGACGCTTAGAGATTTTGGACTCGCTCGAAGAGGATTTTGAAATAACTCAGGAAATTGATTTGAGTTCTTTTGAAGAAATCGAGCAGTATCTTGAAGGTACGGGTTCAATGGTTTTAGACCGTGTCCATAGAAAAGCGTATGCTTGTCTTTCGCCACGAACCCACCAAGCCGTACTGAATCAATTTGCGGAAGTAATGGATTACGAAATTGTCGCATTTGAATCCGTAGATGGAGACGGAAAGCAGATTTATCACACCAATGTAGTTATGTGCATTGGGGAAAAATTTGCCGTTATTTGCCTTGATACCATCTTAGATACCACCATTAGAGCTTCTGTAGAAGCATCGTTGGTGGCTATTGGCAAAGAGGTCATTCCGATTTCGTTAGCTCAAATGAATCAGTTTGCAGGCAATATGCTTGAAGTCAAAAATGACAAAGATGAAGCCCTTTTGGTGATGTCGAGCTGTGCCTATAACTCCCTTTTACCAGAGCAGCTTGAAGCACTTAGTCGTTATTGTAGCATCCAACATTTTGATTTATCGATGATTGAAGGCAATGGCGGAGGCTCTGCCCGTTGCATGATGGCAGAAGTTCACTTACCTTTGCGGGAACTTTAAGTGTTTATTTGAAGTTGTAAGAACAAACCGAATGAAGTTAACGTAAGACTTTTTCCGATTACAACCCAAAAATCAATAGCAATCGCTACAAAACATACAACATCATGGTAACAGTAACTGATATCGCAGCAGCAAAAATTAAAGAACTTCGTGACAAAGAAGGACTTTCAACTGAATATAACGTGCGTGTAGCCGTAGAAGGCGGCGGATGTTCGGGTTTGATGTACAACCTCGACTTTGCCTCTGCTCCACAAACCACCGATATGGTTTTTGAAGACAAAGGTGTAAAAATTATGGTTGACAAAAAGTCGATTTTATATTTGGCTGGTACTGAACTTGATTTTTCAGACGGACTAAATGGGAAAGGTTTTCAATTCAAAAACCCAAATGCTTCTCGTACGTGCGGATGTGGAGAGAGTTTCGCCGTATAAATACTGAAAAAAGATTTACACTAGAAAGGGCTTCGTTTGTTGACGAAGCCCTTTTTCATTTGTCTTTCGGAATTTAAACGTTAGATTCCAAAACTTTTCACACTCCCCCTTTTGAAGTACTTACGAATAAAATTCCGAAGTTTGTAAAATATATAATTAAAGAAATTTGGAATAGTACTTACTTTAGTCTAAATTCTCTAAAACAAATCGCCAACTAACAAGTTCTATCACTATGCTACATTATACCACACATATTCATAGTGACAATGCTCCTTGGGTAACTTTTATTCATGGTGCGGGAGGAAGTAGTGCAATTTGGTATAAACAACTGAAAGACTTTAAAAGTCAGTTCAATGTATTGTTGATTGATTTAAGAGGACATGGGCGTTCGAAACAAGGTATTTATGAGAACTTAAAAACCTATTCATTCGATGCCATTGGCGATGAAGTCATGGAAGTACTTGACTATTTAGCCATCAAAAAAAGTCACTTTGTTGGTATTTCTCTAGGAACAATCATCATCCGAGAAATCGTCGGGCGTTTTCCTAATCGTGCAGATAGCATGATTTTAGCAGGGGCAGTTATGAAGCTAAACCTACAAGGACAAGTCTTAATGCGTCTTGGCGATTGGTTAAAGTCTATTTTACCCTACTTAATTCTCTATAAACTATTAGCTTTCGTGATTATGCCTCGCAAAAAGCATGAAGAAGCACGTAATTTATTTATCAAAGAAGCTAAAAAACTATATCAGAAAGAATTTAAACGCTGGTTTAGTTTAGTTGCAGAAGTAAATCCACTGTTGGCTTTTTTCAGAATTCAAGATGCAGGCGTTCCGACCCTCTATATCATGGGTTCGGAAGATTATATGTTTTTACCGTCTATTACGGTATTAGTAAAACAACACGCTTCTTCAAGTCTTACCGTAATCGAAGATGCTGGCCATGTTGTCAATATTGACCAACCCAAAGCCTTCAACATAGAAGCCATCCGATTTATCAAGTCATTGACTTTGTAAACCGATATTCGTGAATACTTCATTACAAACTATGAAAACTCTTTTCATATCGCTATTTTTGCTCATCTCGAAAAAACATTAATCAATTTTAGCTCATGTCATCATTTACGAAATTGACTTTTACCTTTGGTATTTTCATTACAAGCGTTATATTTTCATTCAACACAATGGCTCAATATGGGGGCGGTTATGGAGGCGGCTACGGGGGAGCAGGTGGCTTTGGTAATCGGAGTGGCATTCCTCAAGCAGGACAAGGAATGGAAACTCGTCGTCCTGACAATAGCCTTGACCCTGAGAAAATTTCTACGGAAGAAACTCGTTGGATGACCAAAAAACTCAAACTTACCGAAGAACAATTACCCAAAGTAGAAGATGTGAATATCAAATATGCGTTCAAACGTTTTGATATTTTTGAAGAAATCAAGAAAATAACAGCCAATGGAACAGTAGCACCAACGGAAGATTTCAGAATTAAAATTAAAGAGAAAATGCTCAAAATGAAGGCGGATAAAGACAAAGATTTAAAGGATATTCTTACGCCTGAGCAATTTGAATTATATCAGAAAAAACGTACGGATAAGTAAGACGGATGAATTTTGAATTTAGTACACTTACTTAGGCAATCAATCATTTATGAGAATAATAAACGAATCGAAATTAGATCAAGTCATTAGACGATATAAAAACAAAGTAGATACCTCCATAGTAGATTATCCGCTTGCTTTCTGTCTGGCACAAAAAACCTTAAAAGATGCTATTTTAGTGGCAGCAAAAGCTACTGACGAAAATGGCAAAACGCATTTTCACCAACGTCGTATAGGCAGAACGCCTTTAGCTAATTTTGCAGAAAAATTGGTTAGTTTCGAAAGCGACATTGCAGAAGCAAGCGATTTTGACAGCCTTTACGTAATCGTAAAAAAGGCTAGTACCGAAGGGATTAATGATTTAACGGTATATGATACCACTTTTAGAATCGGGCAATATCGAAATTTAGATCCTGATAAAATTTACTTACACGGAGCAACCCGTCAAGGAGCAGAAAACCTCCTCGGAGATTTAGGAAGTCGAGTATTCATAGAACGCAACGAACTCCCTGCTCTCTTCCAAGACGAAACGCTATTACCAAGTGATGTCGCTGATATTCTGTGTAATTATAAAGAGGAGTTATTGAGGGTTTAAAAGGAAGAATCCGAAAAGTTGCGACTTATTATTGCTACTCTTCGGATTTCTCTTTTTTATACTTCCTCAGTATCT
>JBMLRK010000454.1:0-3947 GCA_049241065.1 Spirosomataceae bacterium | reverse complement strand
TCTAATCCTGCAAAAGAAGGGATTTTAAAGCTAAACTTAGTGACAGGCTCTATTAAAGTCATTGGCTATGAAGGAAAAGAAGTCTTGATTGACGCTATTTCCTCCGAACGTAATGAACGAAGAAGTAAGGAACGAGCCGATGGAATGCGACGCATCCAAACGACAAGCGGTTTTGAACTACTAGCAAAGGAAGCCAACAATACCGTGAATGTCAGTGTGGATAAAGTCAATTTGAAAGTACTGGTAACAGTCAGAGTTCCTCGTCGATTTTCGCTAAAACTATCTACGGTAAATGAAGGAGATATTTTTGTCGAAAATGTAATTGGCAACATGGAGGTATCCAATGTCAATGGAGCAATAAGGCTAAAAAATGTAGCGGGGGCAGTGGTTGCTAACACCGTTAACGAAGATGTTGTAGTGAATTTATTAACCATTACGCCCAATACACCGATGGCTTTTACGACCTTAAACGGCAACGTCGATGTAAGTTTTCCTGCTAGTGCAAAAGCTAACTTGAAATTTAAAACGGATATGGGTGAGATATTCAGCGATTTTGATTTGGATGTAGAAAAGAACGTTGCCCCTCCCAAGCAATCAATTAACAAAGAAAAAGGGCTCTACAAAATTCAAAAAGACGACTGGACTCACGCCAAAATCAACAAAGGCGGGGCTGAAATTATGCTAAAAAGCTTCAATGGCAATATTTATATTCGGAAAACTAATTAACTAAGCAACCTTATCACAATATTAAGCATCTATGGATAGATGCACTCCGACTTAACGGCTCAGTACTGCTGTTTTTTATATGAACTATCTTTAAAACAAGTAATAGGACTTATTTACTAAACCTATAAGGTTTTTACACAAACTTATTTTGTCCCATTACTTAATCAACAAATAAACCATGAAAAAACTACTTCTAATCGCCCTACTCCTGTTGGGGAGTAAGATTCTCTATGCTCAAAAAGAATCGAAAAATGACTCTATTCCACCTGCCAAGAAAAAGTATTTCACTAAAAAAATGGGTAGTGCTATCAAACTAGACGGTATCTTAGATGATAAAGCATGGGATGAAGTAGCGTGGGGTGGAGATTTTATCCAAAATCAACCCAAAGAAGGTCACGCACCTTCGCAAGCTACTAGTTTTAAGATTCTGTACGACGATAAGTTTATGTATGTGGCTTATCGTTGTCATGACACCGCCCCTGATTCGATTATCAAACGAATGAGCCGAAGAGATGAATTCCCTGGTGATTTTGTCGAAATCAACATTGATAGTTATCACGATAGTCGCACGGCATTTTCGTTCACAACCTCTGTTTCGGGAGTTCGTGGCGATGAGTTTGTTTCAAATGATGGGAATAACTGGGACTCAAGCTGGAATCCCATCTGGTTTGCCAAAACCCATGTCGATAACAAAGGATGGACAGCCGAAATCAAAATTCCTTTTAGTCAATTACGCTTCGGTAATGAACCCGAAAAAGTATGGGGTATTCAAGTAACTCGACAGCTTTTCAGGAAAGAAGAACGCTCTATTTGGCAAAATATCCCCCAAAATGCGGGGGTTTGGGTCAGTGGTTTTGGCGAATTACATGGATTGAAAGATGTAAAATCTCAAAAACAGATTGAAATTGCTCCTTATACCGTTGCCAAAACCGAAGGATATAAACCCGAAGCAGGTAATCCTTTTGCCACGGGAAGAGATAATAAATTGACTTTTGGAGTAGATGGAAAAGTAGCCGTTACCAGTGATTTGATATTAGATTTCACCATCAACCCTGATTTTGGACAAGTTGAAGCTGACCCTTCGCAAGTACGAATTGATGGCTTTCAGAACTTTTTTGCCGAACGAAGACCCTTCTTCATCGAAAGTCGAAACATCTTTGACTATCAGTTAACAGGCTCAGAAGCAGGAGACGATTATGACTCTGATTTACTTTTCTATTCTCGACGCATTGGGGGTTCTCCACACGGTTATCCTACCTTAAAAGATGGCGAATACGCTCAAGTACCTTCTAATACCAACATTTTAGGAGCAGCCAAGTTTAGTGGAAAAACCCAGAAAGGCTGGAGCATTGGCTTACTGGAAAGTGTCACACAACGAGTTTCTGCTGAAATAGATTATCAAGGAACACGAAGAACAGAAGTGATTGAACCCTTAACCAACTACTTTGTAACTCGCTTACAAAAAGATTTTAATCAAGGACAAACCGTTATTGGAACGATTTTGACAGGAGTGCAACGAGAAAATAACCTTAACAATACCTTACACACAGGAGCGTATTCCGCAGGCTTTGACTTTTTGCATTATTGGAAAAAAAGAACGTGGTACTTGCGTGGTAACGTAGTAATGAGCCATGTCTTTGGTTCAAAAGAAAAAATTTACGAAACCCAAACTGCCTTTGAACACCTATTCCAACGAAGCAACGCCAGCGAAACAAATGTGGATTCTACTCGCACGTCGCTAACAGGCACAGGCGGAACTTTCCGTATCGGGAAATCAGGAGGAAAATCAGGTAAATATGGACAAGTATTCAAGTTTGAAACAGGTATTACCTATCGTTCTCCCGAATTAGAAATCAACGATATTGGCTTTATGTTAACAGCCAACGAGATTAACCATTTTACTTGGGCAGGGCTTCATTTTCAGAAACAAGTAGGGATGTTCCGAAACGCTCGAATCAACTATAATCACTTCTCTCGATGGGATTTTGGTGGACAGTTTTTGTATCAAGCCTTCAATACTAATTTACACGGCAATTTCAATAACAACTGGCGTGTAGGCACAGGAGGAACATGGATTCCGTACCAAGTTTCTAACAATGCTCTTAGAGGAGGTTCATCCTTGCGTCAGCCCGCAGGTGTAAACCAATGGGCTTATATTCAGACTGATAGTCGCAAAAAAGTAAACGCTGTTTTTGAAACATATCACTATTGGGGCTTTGACCAAACGGCCAAACAAAGTAATTATAGCCTAACGCTGAGAGTACAACCGATTAACCCGATGACCATTAGTTTGGGAGTAGGTGTAAATGATAACTGGCGAAAACAAGACCAATTTGTAAGCAGTACTACTTTTGAGGGTAGCCCAAGAATTATTGTTGGAGAAGTAGATCAAAGCACCTTGCGTTATACCCTTCGGATGAGTTACAACATTACTCCCGATTTAACGCTTCAATACTATGGTCAACCTTTTATTACCAGACCTAAATACAAGAACTTTGCCTACGTCGTTGACCCGTTAAATCCTTCTTATGATGCTCGCTTTAAAGCATATCAGGGAGAAGAAATTAGCTTTAAAAACGACCAATTTCAAGTAGATGAAAACCGAGATGGAAAGGTAGATTATACATTCGATAAACCTGATTTTAACTTTGTACAATTCCGCTCCAATTTAGTGGCTCGTTGGGAATACAAAGCAGGTTCCGAATTTTATCTCGTTTGGTCACAAGGCAATACGCCCGATGCCAACAACGATATGGAGTCGGGCATAGGCAGCAGCTTATCCAACAACATTTTCTCTGGACAAGCACGCAATATTTTTCTGATGAAATTCACTTATCGCTTCTTGAAGTAGATGGGTAAAAATGGGGCTATTAGTAGTTGAATGGTAGTCCCTTTTTTAATATCTTTGGAAGATAAACCTTAAATACAATTCGTTTGCAAATTTACGAAGCTATATCTTTTCAAGAAGTTATTAACGCTGGAGGCTCTACTTATCCATGGCGAGTAATGGTCATTGATGAACAGCAACAAATAAGATCATTCTTGGCTAAAATATTCACAGAACGACAACTGTTGCAACAACACGCTATTGCTAAAGAATTATTTGGCAATATTTTGGCTAGTGAATTTGAATTACCCGTACCCAAAGCTGGTTTGATAAATTTTTCGGAGATATTTATCAATCATCAACTTAATGATAAAGAGAAAAAAACACTTCAAAC
>JBMLRK010000453.1:0-4250 GCA_049241065.1 Spirosomataceae bacterium | reverse complement strand
GCTGTTTAGTCTTGTGACCCCTTGGTTTCTTTGATATACAATAAGCCAACAATGAAACATACACCAGCAATCAATATTGGGTAGTTCAAGCCTTCCAAATAAGGCTGTGTGTTCACAATCACTTCACCTGCTTTTTCAGCAACTTCATTGGCTGTTTTCGCTTGTGTTACTAAGTAAGTAGCAATCGCAGGCATCAATCCACCAAATACCCCGTTACCAATGTGATACGGTAATGACATCGACGTATAACGAATTTTAGTTGGGAACATTTCTACAAGGAACGCAGCAATTGGACCATATACTAAAGCGACAAATATTACTTGGATGAAAATCAAGAACGTCAATAACCATCTTGACGAATCGTTTACTTTTACCGTTTTGGTAATTTGCTCTTTTGGAGCGGTAGTAGCACCTGCAACGATGGTTGTTTTCTTCACTTCTTTATACGTTGTTCCGTCGGTATAAGCCTTTTCTGTGGTAACCGTAATCAATGAATCCGTTGTTGATTCTGGAGCTAATGCACGTGTTTCCGAAACTTTTGTTGAAGCGGTAATTTCTTCTTTCGTTTTCAAATTAGAAGTCTGATACATCGTTTCATAAATCGGACGGTAACAAAGTACTGCTAACAACATCCCTGCTAACATAATGCTCTTACGACCAATTTTGTCTGATAACCAGCCAAATACAACGAAGAATGGTGTACCTAGCATTAAACCAATGATTAATAAGGTATTGGCTTGGTCAAAATCTAAGTTCATGATTTTCAATAAGAACGTCTGAGCATAAAATTGACCTGTATAGAAAATAACCCCTTGTCCCATCGTAGCACCAAATAACGCTAACAAGACGAATTTGAAGTTTAATTTGTTACCAAAAGATTCTTTCAATGGATTAGTTGACGTTTTTCCTTCCGCTTTTGCTTTGGCAAAAAGAGGCGATTCGTGCATGTTTCTACGGATTAATACCGATACATAAACCATCACGATTGAAATCAAAAACGGAATTCTCCATCCCCAATCTTCCCAGCTTTCTTTTGTCATAGCGTTCTTGGTAATCATAATTACACCCAATGAGATGAATAAACCCACTGTACCTGTAATCTGAATCCAAGAAGTCCAGAACCCACGTTCATTTACAGGCGAGTGTTCAGCTACATAAGTTGCTGCTCCACCATATTCACCACCAAGAGCAAGCCCCTGTAATAAGCGTAGCACCAATACGATAAGCGGAGCGAAGAAACCAATCGTTTCATATTTGGGAACTAAACCAATCGCAAAGGTTGCACCGCCCATCAATACAAGCGTTACCATGAACGTATATTTACGACCGATTATGTCGCCTAAACGTCCGAAGAATAATGCACCAAAAGGACGGATAACAAAACCTGCTGCAAAAGTGGCTAATGTTGATAAAAATGCTGCTGTAGGGTTATCTTTTGGAAAAAATTGAGTAGATATAATGGTGGCTAAACTACCAAAAATATAGAAATCGTACCATTCAATGAGTGTTCCTACCGAAGAGGCTCCAATAATTGCGGGTAGTCCGGCAGTTGATTTGTGTTGAGACATAGTGATCTAAAGATAAAAGTTGAATGTATGTTATGATTGATTAAAAGCTATAAACAGTTGCTACTAATAAACGAGTGTTGGTAAAACTCTCTGTGGGTTTGCTTGCATCATTTTCAATGACTTTGGCATCGGCTCCCGTTGTGCCATAAACAGCGGTATTAATGTCTGCTTCGATGCCAATTCTGAATTTACCAGAGATAAAATCTACCCGAGGCATGATTTTGGTAAGGTTAGCGATACTACGACCGTTCAAAACTACTTTTCGTCCGAAAGATGCCGTGGACGTTGCTCCTCCGTCTGTTGTTGTGCCATTTGTTCCTAAATTGCCTGAATAAGCAAATACAATTCCAGGGACGATTTTCTTGCCAGTGCCATGTATCTCTGCCCAGAAAGATGACGTATTGGTTGCTTTGTAAGTGGCACTTGTCGTTGCTGTGTTCGTGCCATATTGCACGTAACCGCCCAACATTACTAAATCATGTGCATTTTGAACCATACTGTACTGTGTTTTAAAAACTACTTTTTTTGTGTTAATCCGTAAATAAGCTCCATAAGAAGTTGCCGCTACGGTTCCGTCGTAGGCAACTACGGGGCGAATTGTTTTTGAATCGATATACGCTCCACCAATAACAGTACTAGATTTGTATTGAGCTTGTGCGTGTAATTCGGGGATTACGTTGTTTGCTAAGTATGACCAAGAATCGCCCGTGCCATACGTACCTGCTGTACCTAGTGGGCCTGGACTAATGTTTACTTCATTCTGAGAAAGTGCAGCCACAATAATACTCACGTTTTTTGCAACTTTCTGTGTTAGACGCACTTGCGGATTACGACTAAATTGATTGACAGGAATGACTGTTTGATAAGCTACTGTAGCAGGAAAACAGTCGGTTACAAACATTGGATGCCAGAACTGACCTGTCAGTAATTCTGTTTTTGTCCAGTTTAGTTTAGCATACGCATGACGTAAGCGAGCTAAGTTAGTAGTGGCATCGGTTGCTCCGAAAAAGTCGAGTTCCAAGACCCCCGATGTTTTAGCACCAAAAGCGTCTGGCCCTGTAATACCCAAAGAAAGACGGGATGTAATAGGATTCATTGTAAACGAAGCCTTATCGTTTTGGTCTTTGCCATTCACAAGGCTTTTGTCAGCAGGATAAAGAACTAAGTCGGCTTCTCTTGAACCAGCAATTTGACGAGAGTCGAACATGATGTCGTTTCTTACGAAACCAGAAATTTTTAATGAAAAAGCGGGTGGAGCTGGTGTCGCCTCCGTTTTTGCTGGACTTGTAGCACTTGCACCACTTTGTGCCATCAGTTGGGAAGAGCATAGTATTCCACCCAAAGCAAGTATAATTGCCTTATTCATAATTGTTTATCGTGTTGTTATATAATTGGATAGTGACTCAGAATCTAGCTTTTTAGCGTACTTTCTTGTTTACAACACAATTGGTTTTTGCTAAAAATGGTTAATGCTAATTGTAATATTTTGTGCTTTTATTGCACATTTGATGATACAAACCTCATAAAAAAAACTATACTAACAATATTGTTGGTATAGTTTTGCTAATAATGATATAGTTTTTGGGGCTTAATGCCTTTACAGTCCTAAGAAGAGGGGTTTAACGCTTTAATTTTTCAATCGTTCCCATTTAATAAGCATAAATTTATCGCCAAGTTCGGTTACAATCATTCCAGCCCCTTTCAGGTTTTCACGGTTGGCATAAAACTCAGTCAATTCTTTATGATTCAAGATTTTATACGTGGGTCTGTACTCATTTCCCTTAGGAACTTTGATTTGATATTTCTTCACCCAGTTCATTACAGATACGTGCGAAACCCCAAGTAAACGCTCTATTTCTCGGTAAGTTACGCCCTCAATGTAAAGTTGAAGTGCTTTGATGACATAGTATTGAGAGATGCCTTTTCCTATTTTATCAACGGTAAAATTGTAGTTGCAAGCTTTGCACTTAAAGCGTTGTTTGTCTTTTATAATACCGCTTTTGGTGACTTGGGCGGCATCGCATTTTGGGCAATTTGGGTTTTTCATAGATTTTTTTGTTATATATAATGCTTAGCAAATATATAGTATTTGACCAAGATATAAAAGGCTTATCCTCAAGAAGCATTTCTTTTGTTTCATTAGTCCACCTTTTGTCTGATGTAGTCAATCATAAATAGGATACAATAAGTTGTGGTATGGGCTAAATAGGATTAAACACTATGAAAATAGAATGTGTGCAAACGCTTGCACAATTTTGCATTTTGAGATGTTTGTTTTGTTCTTTCTCAAGAATATTCGCAGTTTTTTGATTTTATATTATACAAGTAGTCATTAAACGCCATTTTTCACTCAGTTATCTTTGTTAAAAACGGTATATACTTAAAGATAACCATAAATTACCAAAGCAAGTTTATGGAATTTCTTAATTTCGAATGAAAAATGGAGGAGTATGGGAAAACAGGTTGCCAGTAGGATAGTAGTAAGGCTACTAGCAACGCTGTGAAGACTAAAATTCGTTAAATCGTAGGGGTAATAAATCTGCAATAGAGTCTGTGATAAGAACCGTATTGTCGTCGCCAACCATCATTAATCGGATAGGTTGTTTCTGTCGGTTTTCATATTCCAACATCGCCTGGCGGCAAGCACCACATGGAGGAACTCCCCTAAAAGTATCGCCACTG
>JBMLRK010000452.1:0-1545 GCA_049241065.1 Spirosomataceae bacterium | reverse complement strand
TTTTTATTCACTTATCCAATAAAAACGTACCTTCGCTAAACTTTAAACTATTTTATAAAATGACGAAAAAAACCTTTTTAACACTGGTTATGCTTTTTGGCGTAGCCCTTCATTTCTCACAGGCTCAGTACGATAAGGGCAAACACTTTGGATTGGTTGGGTTTAGTTTGAACGGACGTGGTTCGACAGACCATTCTATCTATCCTTCTTCCATAACAGACAGTAAATCAAGTGTTTTTGGACTATCCTTGAGTTATAAACGAGGGACATTTACGAAAGTCAATTTTGCTCAGGGATGGATTGCTAAATATGATTTGAGTGCTAATGTTAGCCATATATCGGACGTAATAAGTCTGACTCATGGTGTTGGGGCTGGTTATTTTGTGGATAAATTTATTCCTTTAAGTAAGTCGTTGTACTGTTATGGCGAATTACAAGGACTTCTTGGAGCAAGTTTTGTTACGGGTAACCAAAGTTATAGACCCTACTCAGTTTCCTTAACAACTTCGCTGAATGGAGGCTTGCGGTATCAATTGAAAAATCAGTGGTTTATTAATGGAGAAACTAATTTAGCACAGTTTAGTCTCTCTAATCAAAGTACGCCTTATACTAATACCTTCAATGTGAATTTTAGAGGATCAATGTATGCCTCGTCACTTTCTTTATCTATTGGTAAAACCTTCTAAACATTGTTCATCATGAAAACTAAATTATTATTACTCATCACACTAAGTTGTGCGTTTAGCTTGTGTATGCAAGCACAAGATAACACAGGAAAAAAACTTGTTGCCTTATCGTTTGGAGGAACGACCTCTTTTAATAATTCTGCTCCATTCTACTCAAATAATGGTCATAACTATTCTGTAGATATTTTACTGGGAAAGTATGCTAGTAAGACAAAAATGAAGTATTGGAGTATTTCTACGACTTTTAGTGGTTCTTATACAGCGGTGAATAACAGTAATGTAGCGGATAATACTTTTGGGGATGAGTCCTTTGGAATTGGTTTGAGAAAAGGGAATGAATACTATAAACCTATTTTTGGAAAACTGAGTCTTTATGGTGGGATTTCAGGAGGGTTTGATGTTGGTTTTGGAGATTACCAACACTATGACGATTATAGCAAGGGGAAGTATTCTAGTGTAAGTGTTGATTTAAGTGGTAGGGCAGGGGTGATTTATGCGATTAATTCCAAATGGCAATTACAGGGAACGTTTTTAGATTTGAATTTATTCGATGCTACTTATAAGTGGTCAACTACTACAAATAAGGTTACTCCAGCATCATCAACAACTCCTTTGGAAAGTACTCAAACCTCATTTCAATACGATCTTACGCCAACACTCAATTTGACGTATGGGCTTTCGGTGCGTTATTTGTTTTAGTACTCCGATCTATTTTACCACATAGGCTCATAGAAAACATAGTTTTGTAAAGAATTGGCTTAGTACTAGCGTTAATTATAGAATGAGGGATTTTTAGTCCCTGTTGGATGTAATAAATTACATCCTTACGACATCGGTCGTCTCTACGAGACTTTTAAGA
>JBMLRK010000451.1:0-3710 GCA_049241065.1 Spirosomataceae bacterium | reverse complement strand
CAACAAGTAGTAGACTGGAATCAAAAAATCGAAAACAACCTCGACAAACTCCTAGAATCGACAAAATTAAAGTACAAAAAGTCTAAATCTGGTGCTTATTTGATTGTTGAAAAGTTTCCTTCGCAATCATCAGACACCAAAAACAATTCTACAAAAGAGGAATTTCTGCCCAAAGTTATTTCCTCAGAACACCCTCTCGTACTCAATACCAATGCGCCGATGCTCTCACCAGCCCAGTTGCAAGTAGTGATGGAACAAAGCGTATCAGGAAAAGTGACCGATGAAAAAGGTGAACCACTGGCTGGGGTAAATATTGCCTTGAAAGGTACTACAAGGGGTGTTAACTCAGACGGAGCTGGTCGTTTCAAAATCAATGTTCCCAATAGCGGTGCCGTATTAGTTTTCTCTTTTGTAGGCTTTGTGAGCAAATAGATAGCCGTTGGTTCTCAAAAAATTATCAATGTAGTATTAGTATCCGACAACAAATCCCTTGATGAAGTGGTGGTAGTGGGTTATGGTACCCAGAAAAAAGCTAATTTGACAGGAGCTGTTTCAACGATTGATTCAAAAGTTATCGAAAACCGCCCAGTTTCAAACGTAGCCAATGCTTTGCAAGGTGTTACTTCTGGCTTGATTATTACCCGTGGCACGGGTCAGCCCGGCAACGAAGGTATCGGGATTCAGATTCGTGGTGCTACTTCTGCCAACGGAAATGTTGACCCCTTGGTATTGGTTGATGGGGTGACAGTCTCTAGCTTTACCCTACAAACTCTCAATCCCAACGATATTGAGAATATTAGTGTGTTGAAAGACGCCGCAGCAGCAGCCATTTATGGTGCTCAAGCAGCTGGAGGGGTTATTTTGATTACTACTAAAAAAGGAAAATCAGGTAAAACTGTTTTTGATTACTCCAACCAAATCGGGGTAGACTGGGCACTCAATGTACCCGAAAGATTACCACTTTTGGAAGAAGCCCTCTATGCCAACTTGGCTAGAAAAAATGCCAAAACTGGCCCAGAATATACAGATGATGATTTACAAAGAATCAGAGATGGCGTACCTTATATCGTAAACCCTTCTGATACAACAAGATATATATTCTATAATCAAGAAGACCAAATCAGTCAAGTGGTTAGAAAATATACGCCTATGCAAACACATAACTTCTCTGCAAGAGGCGGAAATGAAAAAACAAATTACTTGGTATCCTTAGGCTACTACGGCAAACAAGGATTGTTCAAAGTTGGCCCCGATCGACTTGACCGTTACAACGTTCGTTTTAATTTGGGCTCTCAACTGACTAAGCATATTTCTTTAGATTCACGTATTGCCTATACCAAACAAGACCAACAAGCTTCATCGGCAAGTACCGACGGCGAGGGATTAGTATATCAGGTATATCGTTTACGTACACGTTTCCCTATTTTCACACCAGAAGGAAGGCTCAATGGTGGTGCAGGTTCATCAGCCAACAATGCTTATGCTTTGTTAAAAGAGGGTGGTTACAACAATATGGACAGAAACTTCTTCGATGGGGTATTTACTTTAGCTGCAAAAGACGTGGTTAAAGGTTTACAACTTCGTGCTGTGTTAGGACAGCAATATCGTTTTGGTGAAAGAAGAAGATTTGCTCGTCAGGTAGAACTTTGGGGAAGATTTGCACCTGTTTTTTACCTCAATAATCCTAACTCGTATGCCGTAACCAACGAATTTACCAATAATACCAACATTCAATTACTGGCAGACTATGACTTTAGCATCAAGAAAAACAAAATACATGTGATGGGTGGATACCAATGGGAAGACAGTCGTTTTACCTCTACCAGTACAACCTCATTGAGCCTAGTAAGTAATGACCAACCTACACTCAACCTTGGCGACGACAAAACCAAGAGCAATAGCGAGACGATCAACACCTATGCTTTTCAATCTTATTTTGGTCGCTTAAATTATAATTATGATGATAGATTTTTGTTTGAAGCAACATTTCGTGCCGACGAAAGTTCAAGATTAGCGCCAGGCAAACGCATTAAGTTTTTCCCTTCAACCTCTGTCGGATGGAATATGCACCACGAAAAATGGTTTAGTAATAACATCGGTTTATTCTCTGAATTTAAAGTTAGAGGCTCATGGGGACAACTAGGAAATGCCTTGGGCATAGGTTTTTATGACTATCTCAATTTGCTAACAAGAGGCTCAAGCTTAGTCATGGGTAGCCCCGAATCACGTACTTCCTATTTTTATCAAAGTGTAGTACCGTCTTCAGATTTATCATGGGAAACCATCGAAACAAGCAACGGAGGTTTGGATATTGGTTTATTGAAAAACAAACTTCAAATCAGTGGTGACTATTATGTAAAATACAATCGTAATATGCTTACACCTTTGCAGTTACCAAGTACCTTCGGCGTAGGGACGCCAAAAATCAACAACGGTGAATTGAAGTCTTGGGGTTGGGAACTTGAGGTAAAATTTAGAGATAAAATCGGAGAACATTTTAGTTATAATGTTGGATTTAATCTTTCGGACAACCAGAACAAACTCATGAGTTATGCAGGACGTAGAGTATTGGGAGCTGGAACGGTTTCATTATTAGAAGGTTATCCACTCAATACGATATGGGGTTACAAAACAGAAGGGTATTTCCAAACGGACGACGAGGTAAAAACTCATGCTTTCCAAGATAGCCGCACAGGTGCAGGAGATGTAAAGTACATAGACCAAAATGGTGACGGAAAAATCACGGTAGGAAAAGGCACTCCAGAAGACCCAGGCGATTTGGTCATGCTAGGAACCGATCAGCCAAGATATGTATTTGGTTTAAATTTTGGTTTCCAATACAAATCCATTGATTTCACCGCCTTTATTCAAGGTGTTGGCGAGCGTTCATTTATGCCAAATAGCGAAGCGATTGAACCATTGGCACAAGCTTGGAAACAACCTTTGGCAGTGCACCGCGATTATTGGACACCAGAAAACCCTAATGCAACTTTCCCAAGACCCTATTTACAAGGTGGATTCAGATACCTACCTTCCGACAAGTGGATTATGAATGGACAATATGCTCGTTTGAAAAATATACAAATTGGTTATACCATTCCTCCAAGCCTATTAAAGAAAATTGGTCTCACACGTGCAAGAGTATTTGTGTCGGGTCAGGACGTGTATTCATTAACAAGATTGGGCGTATTTAATAATTATTTTAACCCAGAACAAAGAAACGGTTCACAAAACGATTATCCATTTTTTGGTACAATCACTGGTGGCTTGAACTTGTCATTCTAAACCCAAAAATTCTATATAACATTCTGGATTATGAAAAAGACTTTATTCAAACATATATCTTTGGCCTTTTTGCTCACGATGGGCTTAGGTTCTTGCGATGTCGACCGCATTCCTGAAACACAACTGAGTGACCCTGCTTTCTGGAAAACTGAAAGAGACTTACAAGGGGCAGCTAATTTTTTGTATACTTATTTGCCTGGCTTACCCAATACCGACGACAACTGGTCGGACGATACCTACGCACGTGCCCCCAACGGTATCAGCGATGGCACACGTATTGCACCCGCAACAGATGGCACTTATAACAGTTCTTACCAGCTCATTAGAGCAGCCAATAACATCATTGAAAAAGCACCGCTAGCCTTGAATTCAGGTGTCACACAAGCAACAGTCGACCGTTATGTTGCTGAAGCACGATTCTTTAG
>JBMLRK010000450.1:0-1972 GCA_049241065.1 Spirosomataceae bacterium | reverse complement strand
GTACAAGTACGAATAATCATGGAGATTTTATGTTGAAAATTCCTGCTGGATACTATACACTATTACTACAACACGTTGCTTATCAAGCCATTGAAATCAACGTGCAGGTAAAAGCTCACGAAACTATTTCTGTAGGAACTATAACACTTTCTGAAAAAGATAGACAGTTAGAAGCGGTCGTTGTAACAGGACAATTCAGTCCACAGTCGGTTCGCAATTCTGTTTACCAAATCAGAACGATTAGTAACGAACAAATTCGTCTTCGTGGAGCAACTAACCTTCAAGCAGTATTGAGTACGGAATTAGGAATCCGATTATCTAACGACCTTACACTTGGCACAACAGACATTCAACTGATGGGAATGTCTGGACAAAATGTAAAGATATTATTAGATGGTATCCCGATGGTTGACAGAGGATCTACTCGTGAAAGTCTAGGGCAAATTGATGTCAACACGATTGACCGCATCGAAATCGTAGAAGGCCCCATGTCTGTCACTTACGGCTCTGATGCCTTGGCGGGTGTCATTAATATCATTACCAAAAAGGGAGTCCCAACAAAACGCTGGGCAGTATCCGCACGAGTGCAAGAAGAAACAGCAGGTAAAGAATATCAACCTCTGACAGCGAACGGCTCACATAATGCCTTTTTAGGAACGAGCTATCAACACAAACATTGGGAATTTTCGGGAAATATATCTCGTAACTTTTTTGGTGGTTGGCAAGGCTCACTCCCAGAACGTAAAAAAGAATGGATGCCCAAAGAACAATACCTATTTGCAACGGGGGTAGGCTATAGAAATGAAAAATTATCACTATGGTATCGCTTTAATGGTACAAACGAAACCTTGAAAAGTTTAGGAAATACGTACATCAATTCGCAAACGAATCGTCTTTCTGCCACAGACCAATACTATATCAGTAATCGCTGGTTTCATCAAATCCAAGGCGATTTTCAATGGACACCCAAGACGAGTCTTACGGCGGCTGCTTCATATACTGATTACAGTCGCCAGACTCAAACAACTGATATTGATTTAGTTAGTAACTATCGAACCTTAAATTTGACTAGTTCGCAAGATAAATCTGTTTTCAATACAGCCTTTGTAAGAATAACGGCACAACATAAATTATCGAATAGCATATCCTTACAACAAGGAATTGAAACAAGTCTGAATAGTAGTTCGGGAGAGCGTATTTTGGGTACACCAAGTATAAATGAGTATGCTTATTTTATTAGTTCTGAATGGAAATTGGGGAGTAACATAAACATTCGACCAGGCTTACGATTCATTCAAAACTCCGTTTATAATGCTCCTCCTGTGATACCGTCAATAAATACAAAACTGACACTATCAAGAAATCTAGACCTGCGTTTGGCTTATGCAAAAGGATTTCGTTCGCCTGCCTTGCGTGAGTTATATTTTACTTTTTTTGATAGTAGCCATTCAATCAGAGGAAATACGAACCTAAAAGCTGAAAATTCAGACAGTTTCAATGCGTCTTTATCGTATCAATTTTCTCAGAAAAATGCCTTTAAGATAAAAAGTACACTAGCGGGATTCTATAACCATTTCAAAAACTTAATCTCCATAGGCACAGATCCTACAGATGCAACCATTTCAACGTATTTGAACATAGATACCTACAAAACAACGGGCTTCACGTTCAATCATACAATAGCTTGGAAAAACCTACAAGGAAGCATTGGACTATCGCATATAGGACGCTATAATCGGTTGGCAGAGAGCAACCCTTTACCCAATTTTGTCTGGTCAAACGAGGTCAATACAACCGTCCAGTATGCTCATCCTAAATCAGGAACAAGCCTTAGCTTTTTTTATAAGTTTACAGGAAAACAGCCTAGTTATCAGTCTATTAGTACCAATGAAGGAAGCACTACACGTCTGAGTGAAATTGCTAGTTTTAATACCGCAGACATCACGATTAGCCAGGTTTTTGGAAAACATTA
>JBMLRK010000449.1:0-15785 GCA_049241065.1 Spirosomataceae bacterium | reverse complement strand
TTGAAGGTCTAGGAAGAGTAAAAGTTGCTGAAGTTGCTTCTGGAGAAATCTGTGCAATGATGGGTATTGAAGACTTCGAGATTGGTGATACAGTATCTGACGTTGAAGTACAAGAAGCATTACCTCGTATTTCGATTGATGAGCCAACAATGAATATGTTGTTTACAATTAACAACTCTCCATTCTTTGGTAAAGAAGGTAAATTTGTAACATCTCGTCACTTACGTGATCGTTTGTTCAAAGAAACTGAGAAAAACTTAGCACTACGTGTTGTTACAACGGATTCTGAAGATAAATTCTTAGTATTTGGTCGTGGTATCCTTCACTTGTCTGTATTAATTGAAACGATGCGTCGTGAAGGTTATGAATTACAAGTAGGACAGCCTCAAGTAATTTTCAAAGAAGGCGAAAATGGTGAACGTTTAGAACCAATCGAAACATTGGTAGTGGACGTTCCTGATGAGTCTGCTGGTAAAGTAATCGAATTAGCTACTCAAGGTAAAGGAGAGTTATTGATTATGGAACCTAAAGGTGACTTACAACACTTAGAATTCAATATCCCTTCACGTGGTTTGATTGGTATGCGTTCTAAGGTATTAACAGCTACGTTTGGTGAAGCTATTATGGCACACCGTTTCAAAGCATATGAGCCTTACAAAGGAACAATCGCTGGACGTATTAACGGTTCATTAATCTCAATGAATTCTGGGTCTGTTACAGCGTATGCGGTGGATAAATTACAAGACAGAGGGGTATTCTTTATCGATCCAGGTGAAGAAGTTTATGCAGGTATGGTAGTTGGTGAGCATAACCGTCAAAATGATATTGAAGTTAACCTTCAAAATGCGAAACAATTAACGAACATGCGTGCTTCTGGTACGGATACTAACGTTAAAATTGCTCCGAAAATCCAATTCTCATTGGAAGAGTCAATGGAATATATCCAGAAAGATGAGTACTTAGAAGTAACTCCTCAATCGATTCGTATGCGTAAAATCTATTTAGATCCAAGTGTACGTAAGCGTATGGAACAAAAATCTGAGTAATTGTTCTTTTAGAATAATATAAAAAACGCCTTTGGACTTGTTCCAAAGGCGTTTTTTTGTGGGCGATTACGAGATTGATGTTGATTATTTATTTACTAACATTTCTGGACTAAGATGATGGCTTAGCCTGTTAATTTTGAGTGTTGTCTGCTGATAACAGATGTACTATTAAGTAGTTATATGATATGGTCAATACAATCCTGTAGGCAATAAAAAAGCCGATTGCAAATCATTGCAATCGGCTTTCTCAATATCAGTATTGATTATTTCTTTTTGTCAGGAATGATACGAATATCTGTTGGATTCTTAGGGTCAATATAGAATTTATATTTTGCCACAGTACCAGTTGGTTTACAGTCACCAGCGTTTAAGCGTTGTACTTCGTACTCATAAACAGCAGGGCTCTTAGGAAGAGGTAAATCTTTAGGCCAAACGATAGTTGGGTTTGTTGCTACGTTTTCGTAGTTAACAACTGTCTTGCTTACAGTTACACCACCAGAAGATTTCTTTTTCTTTCTAGGAACAATTTTCTTAGCTACCACTGGAGCAGAAGCATCAGTTGCTGATTTAACAACAGCTTTACGAGCTTTGCGACGAGGTTTCGCAACACCACCACCAAAGTATTTGGTTGCAGTTGAACCACCGAAGATTTTAAACATATATTGATCTTCAACTGGTTTGGTAGCAGCAATAGCTACAACTGGCTTAGCTCTGTATCCAAAACTAGCAGCTGTTGCTTCTGATAAACATTTTCCTTCTACACTTGATTGAACTGTATAGTAATAGAAGCTACACTCATCGTTATTAACCAATGCAACGTTTTCTGGTAAGCAAAGATTTTGATTTTTTGTTGTTTGAGTATAGATTGGAGTTCCAGTTCCATCTGCTTTGTATAATTTAACAATATAATCTTCGTCTTGAGCAGAAGTTGAAGTGCTTTTCCATTTGAAACATGGTTTTTCAGAAGAACCATAATCAAACATTTTACCGTTTTCACCTTGAATAGTTGGTGTGTAACAGATAACTGGTGCTGGAGGAGGAGGTAATAACGAGTAAACCGTATTTTTACCATAGTTCTCTCCAAATGTGTGAGACAATGCTAATCCGAAGTTACATCCACCGTGAGAACGAGTTCCTTCTTTTGTTAAGAGAAGTGTTGAACCTGGAGCAGTACTTTGTCCAATTGTTGTGAATGGAGTACTTGTTAAGAACCCTTGTCCATTTATACCCACAGACCAAGTCTTAGCGATTTTGTATAGTAAATCTACGCTTAATACACCACCTAATTGGTTTCTAGAAGCAGAAGGCGTTAAACGGTAAATCAATTGATCTGCACCGTCTGTACCTGCAACTGTAGCACCAAAACGAGGAGCAGAAGTATTGAATAAACCTCCTTTTAAATCTGCATCAATAGAGAATTTTTTCCCAACTGGAACAGAGATAGCAGGACCTACTAGTAAGTAAAAATCTTCATAACTTCCTACGTTATCATATTTTAATGGTTTGCCTGGGGCTAAAGCTACTGCATTTTTAGCAATAATTGAACCTGCACCATTGTACGCATCTTTCACACCAAAGTTTTGATAACCTCCCATTAAACCTAATCCGAACATACCCCAGAAGTGGTTTATTGATAAAGAGTTATACGCACCTGGTTTCAAAAACATTGTATTGTCTTCTTCGACCGTGCAAAATGGAATTGCAATACCAACACGGTCTGTTAATTTCCAATAACGTTTTGCAGAGGTCGCTCTTTTAACATTATCGTTTTTGTAAAATGCAGAATCTAAAAAGTATCCATCTGCAACCGTTTTAACAACTTGTCCACTTGAGTAGGTAGTCGTTGTGATGCCATTGTCAGTTAAAGAACTAACAACTGTTGACGCAGTTTGAGCAGTTGCGATCGTACTCACTGTGAGTGCCGTTAACAAGCCCAGACCTAATCTTCTTTGGAATCCACCAAGAAAATTGTTTTCTGAAAAAAGCTGTTTCATAATTGCTTGATTTATAATAATAAATAGGGGTTTGTATCTTGTCAATCTAAACTATGACAATTTATGTTAGTAAAAGTAACGTTTTTTCTAAAAAAAAAGTGAAAAATGTAATAAATGACAAGGTTTTCTTGAATTTATTATAATTTGTCTTTTGATTTTGACTAGGACAAAGTTACTGAAATACTATTAGATTGAGACGAACTATTTGTATCTAAAATGCTATTTAAAGATAATAATTCACGAATGGACTTAATAATCCCTGAAGTATCAAAGCCACACTCTTTATGTAGCTCTAATTGTTCACCATGTTCGATAATCTTATCGGGGATCCCTAAACGTTTAATTTTTGAATTATATCCATTATCGAGCATAAATTCTGCAATTGCAGAGCCAAATCCTCCTTGAAGGCATCCATCTTCAATCGTTATTACTTTGTCAAACTTCGTAAATACTTCATGCAGCATGGCTTCGTCCAGCGGTTTTGCAAATCTCATATCGTAATGAGCCACGCTTACTTGTTCTAAAGCAAGCTGTTTGCATACTTCAACAGCATAATTACCGATATGGCCTATGCTTAAAATAGCGATATCAGAACCATCTTTTACTTTACGACCTTTACCAATTTCAATTTTTTCAAAAGGTGTTCTCCAGTTAGGCATCACACCCTCTCCTCTTGGATAGCGTATGCTAATACATTTTCCTAAGGACTTGAAGTCATCGTCCGAAACTGTAAACATGATGTCTCTTAATTCCTTCTCGTTCATTGGTGAAAAGACAATCATGTTCGGAATACAACGCATAAAAGCAATATCATAAGCACCATGGTGGGTTGGACCATCTGCTCCAGCAAAACCTGCTCTATCTAAACAAAAAATAACAGGTAATTCTTGAATGGCAACATCATGAACCACTTGATCATAAGCCCTTTGCATAAAGGTCGAATAGATATTGCAAAATACGGTTAATCCCTGCGTAGCCATCCCTGCTGAGAAGGTAACTGCATGTTGTTCTGCGATACCTACATCAAAGGCACGATCAGGCATTGCCTTCATCATTATATTTAGGGAACTTCCAGAAGGCATCGCTGGGGTTACTCCCATGATTTTACTGTTTTGTTCTGCTAATTCTACAATGGTATGTCCAAAAACATCTTGGTATTTTGGCGGTTGTGGAGTATCAAAGACCTTTTTCTTGATAACGCCCGTAATTTTGTCGAATTTCCCTGGAGCGTGCCATAGCGTTTGGTCTTTCTCTGCCAAAGCATAGCCTTTTCCTTTTGTAGTGATACAATGAAGGATTTTTGGACCAGGAATATTTTTTAAGTCTTCTAAAACCGTTGCTAAATACTCTACATCATGGCCGTCTATTGGACCAAAATAGCGAAGATTGAGTGATTCAAATAGATTACTCTGTTTTAGTAACGTTGCTTTTAAGCCATTTTCAATTTTGGAAACAATTTCTTGGGCTGATTTGCCAAAGTTTGACATTTTACCCAACAAGTTCCAGACTTCATCCTTTACCTTGTTATATGTATGAGAAGTGGTAATGTCAGTTAAATATTCTTTTAACGCTCCAACATTGGGATCAATTGCCATACAATTATCATTTAAGATAATAATCATATTATTTGGAATATCTCCTGCATGGTTCATTGCTTCAAAAGCCATGCCAGCTGTCATAGATCCATCTCCAATTACGGCAATATGTTGGCGTAGATTCTCTTTTTTGTAACGAGAAGCAACAGCCATACCAAGAGCAGCAGAAATGGACGTTGAAGAATGTCCCACTCCGAAGGAATCATAAGGGCTTTCTTTGCGTTTTGGAAAACCTGAAATACCCCCGTAAAGGCGATTTGTATGGAAGTTATCTTTGCGACCCGTTAAGATTTTATGTCCATAAGCTTGGTGGCCTACATCCCAGATAAGTTGGTCATCAGGAGTGTTGAACACATAATGAAGTGCCACTGTTAATTCTACTACTCCTAAGGATGCCCCAAAATGTCCTCCATAGACAGATACATTGTCGATGATGTACTGGCGTAACTCATCACAAATTTGAATCAGCTCTGAGCGATTTCTTTTTCGTAAATCTTCTGGGGTATTTATTTCAGCTAGGATTTTGCCTGGGATGATTTGCATAGCTTTATGGCGTTACAATAACATGTATTCAAAAACGTAATGTGTTTGTTTAAAATGGTAAAGTTGAGTTAAACTAATGTCCTGGATTGCATTTTTACCAATTCCCAAGTAGCTTTTTACTAAACTATTTTATTAAACACCTTTCATGCTTAACTAGTTAAGCTTTGTAAATGTTTCTAATTCAACTATAAATGTCGGTGTACTTAGTTCGTTTTAAGAAAGTACAAATTTACATAATTATATTGAACCTTGTTGCTTTCTGGTTTTTCTTGTGGCAAACTGTAGGAGATTTGATAATAAAAAACGGTTAAAATCAGTTCGATTTTAACCGTTTGGGAAAATGTATTTTTCAAAAAGCCATTAGTTACTGTTTTTGAGAGGCTTTGAATAGTTTCTGTTTTTCTTCTTTTGTAAGACTTTCGTAACCTGATTTAGAAATTTTATCTAAGATTTCATCGACCTCATCCTCATCAGGATAGCTATTTGTGGATGAATTACCCGAATAAGAAGATTCCTTCTGACGATATACTACCTTAATCTGAGGCTTTTCTTTTTTTCTAAATAAGCCATTAATAAAGTCAATGGTTTGATCAATGGGTGTTCCTAAATCTCTACCTGCCTGTAACTGTTTGATGTATAAAAAACCTAATAATGCTCCACCTAGGTGTACAATACCTCCACCTGCATTCAGACCTGTTACGCCTGCAAGTGAAATCAAAAAGAAAAAGAATGCGATGTATTTTATACGAACAGGGCCAAGTAAAAATAAGAAGAATGTATAATCTGGAACAAGGGTAGCGGCTGCAAAAACAATAGCCATTACACTTCCTGATGCCCCGATGATGGTAACATTTTGAACGTTAGTGCTAAAATAAGGAACGAAATTATAGATAAGAATAGCCAATAACCCTCCCGAAAATGCACCCAAAAGGTACAAGTTGATTAAACGACGACTACCAATAAACTCTTGTATGATAGTGCCAAACCAATAAAGCATAAGCATATTGGGAAGCAAATGTGCGATTGGGTTGACTGCATGAACAAACGAATAAGTTAGAATTGTCCAAGGTCTATAAATAAAAATCGGCAACTCAGGAGTTAAGCTGACATATCGTAATGCCTTGTCGAATAACAATTCTTGATCCGACATTCTAAATATGATTAAACACATTAACATCAGGACGTACACCGCTATATTCAACCAAATTAGCTGAACAAGTCCGTTATTTCGCTTTGCAAAAGCGTCCTTGAAGTCTTCCAAAATCCCACTCATGATTAATTCCCTTTCGACTTAAAATTCTATGATTATACCTGTGTAAAACACGATTATGCTCTATTATTGAACAGACACTAAAATTAAACAACTTTTTAAAGATAACATAATGCGTGTCAAAATGTTAAATAAAATTTCTTAGTAAAAAATATTTCGCTTATTTCCCCAGAGTTTAATGAGGATAAATGCAAACAGAATTCCTCCAACGTGAGCGAAATGGGCAACATTATCGCCAGGCATTTTCTGAATCCCTGCATACACTTCATAAAGGATATAAGCAGATACTAAATACTTGGCTTTGATAGGAAACGGAAAAAATAAGAGCATTAATTCTGTATTTGGGAATAGCATTGCAAATGCTCCCATAATACCAAATATAGCTCCTGAAGCTCCTATCGTTGGGGTATTGAGAACCGAACGTAAACTTTCTTGTGCAATCAGAACAGACTCATTAAGTGTTACTTCTCCAGAAGAAGGTACAACTGTATTGAACACATCGGAAGGAATCCCTTGTGCATAAAAATGCTGAATAAAGTTTTTGAACGCTATCAGATTCGGGTTTGAAACGTATGCCTGTGTGGCTGCTTCTAGGGTCGAATAGTCGTAATATTTCAACAACATATACACCAGACCTGCTCCCACTCCTGTTACAAAATAAAAAATTAAGAAGCGTTTTTGTCCCCAAACGTGTTCTAAAATAGGGCCAAAAATAAACAAACTCAACATATTTCCGAAGAGATGAGAGAAGCCTCCGTGAACAAACATATAGGTTACGACCTGAAAGGGTAAAAAGCGTTCAGACGTAAAATAATGTAAGCCAAAAAGCGAAACGATTTGTAAATCGTACACTTTATTGATGCTTTGAACCAAAAATACAATGACGTTAATAGCTATTAACGCTCGTACTGTTGGGGTAAGATTTGATGTGTTCATAACCGCCCAATCCTCGGTAGAGGAGAGTTTAATATTAATACTGTTAAGAGGGTGTGAAAAAAGTGTAGAGTTTAACGTTCAACGCATTTTATACCAAATAATAAAATATCGGATTTTTGCTTTAACCCGAGCGACAGTCGCTCATAAACTTTTGACTTTTTACACATCCCCTTTTTTTATTCCTCGTAAGCCCAGTCGATACGATTTTTCATATCCTTAATAACGAGTCCATTCGCTTTAAAGTACGTTCTCACCTGATCAACTTTATCATATTGTTTTGCTTCTTTGTATTCTTTATACAATTCAAGCATTCCTGTAGCGAAGGCTTCTACGTTACTATTTTTTTCTTCAAAAATACCTAACACATCCTCAATCAGCGAGATAAAGGTCGTTTTCATATTGTTGAAAACCTCTTCACCCAATTGAGCAGTACTTAATTGCCCTGTGAATAACTGGTTAACTTTTTTCAATAAGTTAAATAAATTTGCAAAAGCAACAGCCGTATTTAGGTCATCGTTTAAGCCATCGTAACAACCTTGAATCCCTTTTTGCACTTCCGCAATTTGTTTTTCGTCCAAACTTACGTTTTCATCGGCTACGTACTCCATTGTTTTAAGAATGCGTAAGCCATTCATAATGCGTTTGTAGCCTTTTTGAGCGGCTTTCAAGGCATCATTAGAAAAATCAAGCGTACTTCTATATTGCGATTGCAACATGAAGAAACGCACCGTCATTGGTGAATAAGCTTGGTCTAAAAGTGGATGAGATCCAGCAAATAATTCACTTGGTAAGAACGAGTTACCCAATGATTTAGACATTTTTTGTCCGTTCACCGTCAACATATTAGAGTGCATCCAATAACGAACAGGTTCAACGCCAGTTGTTCCTTTTGCTTGAGCAATTTCACATTCGTGGTGCGGGAATTTCAAGTCCATTCCACCGCCATGAATATCAAAGGTGTCGCCTAAGTATTTAGTACTCATACAAGTACATTCTAAATGCCAGCCAGGGAAGCCATCGCCCCAAGGAGAAGGCCAACGCATGATGTGTTCGGGAGCGGCTTTTTTCCAAAGAGCAAAGTCTAAGGGATTACGCTTCTCACCAACGCCATCTAGGTCACGAGTTTCGGTTAATAAATCCTCCAAAATACGTCCAGACAATTTACCATATTCGCCACCTTGCTCATTGTATTTCATAATGTCAAAATAAACCGAACCGTTCGACTCATACGCCAATCCCTTTTCGATAAGCGTTTTGGTCGTTTCAATTTGTTCTACAATGTGTCCTGTGGCAGAAGGTTCAATGCTTGGAGGCAATAAGTTAAACTGCTTCAGAACATCATGGAAATCGTTGGTATAACGTTGTACGATTTCCATCGGTTCAAGTTTTTCCAACTTTGCCATTTTTCCAATTTTATCCTCTCCTTCGTCGCCATCTCCCACTAAGTGACCCACATCGGTAATGTTACGGACATAACGTACTTTATAGCCGATATGTGTTAAATAACGGTACAAAATATCGAAGGTGGTAAAGGTACGTACATTGCCTAAGTGAACATAGTTATAGACCGTAGGGCCACAAACATACATCCCTACGTGTGGGGCATTGATGGCTTGAAATACTTCTTTTTCTCTTGTGAGGGTATTGTAAATTTTAAATGGTTGCATTCCGTTGGCTTAATCTTATGGACTAAATTGGGTTGAAATATAATTTAAAATTTTTCAGAATTGCATATTTTAGCAGGTGAACAAGCACCGATGTGATTCCGAAAAATTACTTGTAATAGCTTATTTAATAGTTGATTTGCCGTTTCAAATCTTTTTTTTAGCCATTCGAAAAGGCGAATTAATAATTATTTATTCCTTTGTTTTTCGATTGGTTTACAAAGCTAATAAATTATGATACAATGAGACAATTTTCAATTTAAAACAAAGACGATAAAAGAAGATTGTTCAGAAAACCAAGCAGAATGAATTATCTTTGAGGTGGTTCTGGACGGAAACCCTTGTGTAAGTCCTAATTTTAAACTCATCTTGCTGTATTATGACCATTTTAGAAGTCGCTGATAATAAAAAACTTCAACAAGAATTTCTTTTGTTACCTGTCCGTTTGTACGCAAATGACAGCAATTGGATTCGTCCACTTGACCAAGACATTGAAAATACTTTCAATCCTGCTAAAAACAAGTACTTCAATCATGGCGAATGTATTCGCTGGATTTTGCAAGATGAGCAAGGGCAAACAATTGGTCGTGTTGCGGCGTTTATCAATCATGAAACGGCTCAAAAAGAAGAACAACCAACAGGCGGAATGGGTTTCTTTGAGTGTATAAATAATGAAGAAGCTGCTTTCTTACTCTTTGATACCTGTAAACAATGGCTCGCTTCAAAAGGAATGGAGGCAATGGATGGCCCGATTAATTTTGGTGAACGAGATGGCTTTTGGGGCTTGATGATTAAAGGTTGGGAATTTGAGCCTACCTACAAAATGCCTTGGACAAAAGAGTATTATATCGGATTGTTTGAAAGCTATGGGTTCAAAGACTATTTTCAACAATTTGTGTATATTTCTCCTATCAGAGAAGCAAAAGTTACGAAGGACGTTGAAGATAAAGCCAAGCGTATTTATGATAATCCTGAATATACCTTCCGTCATATTCTGAAAAAGGATGCCATGAAATTTGCCGAAGATTTCAGGACAATTTATAACGAAGCATGGGCAAAATTCCCTGGTGTGAAAGGAATGTCCACCGAGCAAGCCCAAAACTTGATGAAGCAAATGAAGCCTATCATCGACGAAGAGTTAATTTGGTTTGCTTACGCAGGAGAACGTCCTGTGGCATTTTTCATCGTTATTCCAGATATTAACCAGATTATTAAACATTTCGACGGAAAGTTTGGCACTTGGGAAAAAATCAAATTTATGTTGCTCTTATGGCGTGGTGTAATTGATCGTACTTGTGGAATGATTTTTGGCGTAGTGCCTGACTATCAAGGACGAGGCGTAGAATCTGCCATTGCTTTGCGTTTCCGTCAATCGGGTCGAGATAATCCACATTATCAATATGCAACGATGGACATGAATTGGGTGGGTGATTTCAACCCTAAAATGATGCGTTTTGTGTCTAAATTAGGTACAACCCCTGGTAAAGTATATGTTACGTATCGTTATTTGTTCGATAGAACGAAACCTTTTAGCCGTTGCCCACGAGTAGGTTAATTCTCGTATCTTTGTAAAAAAAATCAAAATAGCATATAAATGAGCTTATTAGCAATTGGTTCGGTGGCTTTCGATGCCATTGAAACTCCCTACGGAAAAACAGATAAAATCATTGGTGGAGCAGGAACGTACATTTCCTTATCCTCTTCTTACTTCAAAACGCCTCTTAACTTAGTGGCAGTAGTTGGAGAAGATTTTCCAGCCGAATATATCGAATTATTGAAAGGTAAAGGCGTTGACACAACGGGTTTACAGATTAAAGAAGGCGAAAAATCGTTCTTCTGGGCTGGTCGTTACCACAATAATATGAACTCTCGTGATACCTTGGTAACGGAATTGAACGTATTAGGTACATTTGACCCAATTATTCCTGCGGCGTATCAAGACTGTCAATATTTAATGTTGGGTAACTTGACTCCAGCGGTTCAGAAAACAGTAATCGACCGTTTAGAAAATCGTCCTAAGTTAATCGTAATGGATACCATGAATTTCTGGATGGATATTGCGATGGACGACTTGAAAACGGTCTTGAAAATGGTGGATGTATTGTGTATCAACGATGAAGAAGCTCGCCAACTTTCGGGAGATTATTCATTAAGAACAGCATCGAAAACCATTATGGCAATGGGGCCAAAAACCTTAATCATCAAAAAAGGAGAACATGGTGCGTTGTTGTTCCAAGGTGAAAAAATGTTCTTCTGTCCAGCATTACCGTTAGAAGAAGTATTTGATCCGACAGGTGCAGGAGATACCTTCGTAGGTGGATTTATTGGTTATCTAGCGAAAACAGACGACATCAGTTTTGAAAATATGAAAAGTGCGATTGTCTATGGTTCGGCAATGGCATCGTTCTGTGTAGAAAAATTCGGAACAGAACGCTTAGTTGATTTAACCTACGAAGAATTAATGAGCCGTGTGCAAGAATTTAAAGAATTAGCAGGATTTGAGGTGTAGTAGATTATGAGGTTTATCAAAAATAAAGTCCAGCTAGTAAATTTAGCTGGACTTTATTTTTGTATTCATCTTCATTTTATCTCCAAAAATGGATGCTTATCAGGATATTAAATATTGTCGATTACAGACAAAAACGTTTTTTTTGTTGGGATTCGCTCATAGAATAGCGAACTTAGTAGGGAAATTCTCCTAGTATAAGGAAAAGAAACCCATCGTAATTGTAGAAATGTTAGATATTATTCAACTCCTCCCTGATTCTATTGCCAACCAGATTGCTGCTGGAGAAGTAGTGCAGCGGCCTGCATCGGTTGTCAAGGAGTTGTTGGAAAACTCCATAGATGCACAAGCTACTACTGTTCAGCTCATTATCAGAGAAGCAGGAAAGTCGCTTATTCAAGTAATTGATAACGGAATCGGTATGTCCGAAACCGATGCTCGAATGTGCTTTGAACGCCACGCTACTTCCAAAATTCGTACTTCCGAAGACCTCTTCAAGATTAGAACGATGGGTTTTCGTGGCGAAGCAATGGCTTCCATAGCGGCAGTTTCACAAATAGAGCTACGGACACAACGTCAGGTGGACGAATTGGGAACATTAATTCGCATTGAAGCCTCTGAGTATAAAGCCAAAGAGGCAATTTCTATGCAGCAAGGCTCGAATATTCAGGTGAAAAACTTGTTCTATAACGTTCCTGCAAGAAGAAATTTCTTGAAATCAAATTCCGTTGAAATGCGTCATATCATTGATGAATTTCAACGAGTTGCCTTAGCCAATTCCAAAATCACCTTTACCCTACATCACAACGATGTGGAGGTTTATAACCTTCCTGCGGGTAAATTAAGCCGTCGTATTGTCGATTTATTCGGAAAAACCTATCGTGAACAACTGGCATCTTGCGAGGAAGAAACCTCTTTTGTAAGTGTACGTGGCTATGTGGGGAAACCACAGTTTGCCAAAAAAACACGTGGCGAACAGTTCTTCTTTGCCAATAACCGTTTTATCAAAAACAGTTATTTGAATCATGCGGTAATGACGGCTTTTGAAGATTTAATTACGGATGGTTCGCATCCTTTTTATGTCTTATTCATCGAAATAGATCCTGTTCATATTGATATAAACGTCCATCCGACCAAAACGGAAATCAAATTTGATGATGAACGCACGGTTTATGCTATTGTGCAAGCCGCTGTAAGAAGGGCCATGAGTCAGCATAACCTTTCGCCTTCGCTTGATTTTGATACGGATGTAAATCAGACTAACCAATGGTTTCAGCAACCAGCTAGTACTACCATTCAAAGTAAGTTGAACCACAGTTCAGAATCCTATAATGGGGATGCTGGCGGGTCGTTTACCCGTTCGTCTGAATTAAATTCTCGTGAACAACATAATTTAACCAATTGGAATAAATTATACGAAGGCTTGAGTCGTTCGGCAGATGACTTTGAGAAAAGTACTCCGCAGGTACAACAAGCAGACTTTGGCTTTGATAATCATTCTGGTGACTTCCAACAACAGCCTTTTACGCTCAAGAGTAAAGCCAACGATTTGATGGATTCTCGTCCGCAACGTGCTTTACAGGATACCGATGCCACCACGTTCCAGATTCATAATTGCTATATTATCTCGCAAGTAAAATCGGGAATGCTGTTAATTGACCAGCGTGCCGCTTATGAACGTATTTTGTTCGAGAAATTCTTGCAACATTTACAACGGAATAATGGCGTTTCGCAACAATTGCTATTTCCGAAAACAATAACCCTTAGTCCTGCTGATTTTCATTTACTTTCTGAAATACAGGACGAAGTACGAAATTTAGGCTTCGATATTAGCGTTATAGGTCAGAACTCCTTTATTGTGAACGGTATTCCTGTTGATTCTTCTGAGGAAAACGAACAAGATATGATTGAAGGTTTATTAGAACAATTTAAGCACAACGAAGCTGAATTGCACACAGATAAATCTGAAAACCTAGCCAAAGCCATGGCGAAACGCTCGGCAGGAAGATTCGGACATCATCGTTTGACAAGTTTAGAAATGAATACCCTTGTAGAGCAACTTTTTGCTTCGTCGAATCCAAGTTATACGCCTACTGGGGAGTTGACCATGAAAATATTAAGTTTAGCAGAAATTGCTACCTTATTTGCAAAATAACCAATGAAACGCCTATGTCAAAAAGTTTGACACATAGAGACATGATTAGGCGTTCCGACTATGCGTCCCAATCTGATACCATTGAAAATAACTGAACATTATAATCAGATGAAAAAATCAACCATCGCATTTGCCCTTTTAGGCATTTTTCTAGTATCAGGTGTTGCCGTTTATTTCCAGAAAGTAAACAAAAGTGAATCTACCGAAACAGCCGAAACACAACCCGTAGAGCTTTTACCTGCACCTGTTTTCAATGCCGATTCTGCATATCACTTTGTTGATAAACAAGTAAGTTTTGGTCCACGAGTACCCAATACCGCTTCGCACCGAGCTTGTGCCGCTTGGCTAAAAGCAACCCTTAAAAACTACGGCTTTGAGGTCATTTCTCAGGATTTTGTGGCAACAGCTTATGACGGTGCTAAGCTAAATGCAAGCAACATCATTGGAAGTATCAATCCTACAGCGGCTAAACGCATTTTGTTGACTTCTCACTGGGATTCTCGTTCGATAGCAGACAAAGACTCGATTAACCCTAAAAAAGCCATTGACGGAGCGAACGACGGAGGAAGTGGCGTAGGTATTTTATTAGAAATTGCCCGAGCGATTCATACGGCAAAAGCTCAACCTAATGTGGGTGTAGATATTATTTTCTTTGACGTAGAAGACACAGGAGAACCACACAATGCCGAATCGAATGACCCTACTAAAAACTGGTGGTGTTTAGGTTCGCAGTATTGGGCTTCACACAAGCATAAAGACAACTATCAGGCATACTACGGTATTTTGTTGGATATGGTAGGTGCAAAAGGTGCGGTATTCCCTTACGAAGGAATGTCGATGCAATATGCTCCGATGGTGGTAAGAAATATTTGGGATATTGCCAGCCGTTTGGGCTATTCTAACTACTTTATTGATGCCGATGGCGGAGGATTAACCGACGACCACGTACCAGTAAACGACGTAGCAAAAATACAGATGATTGACATCGTAGAATTGCATCCAAACGACCCAAAAACCTTTGGAAGTTATCACCATACCCATCAAGACAATATGTCGATTATTGATAAAAACACCCTCAAAGCAGTAGGGCAAACCGTATTAACGGCACTCTATCAGGAATAGTGGTAATGATGAATGCGTAATGAGTAGGCACAAGGTTTAGGCTTTGTGCCTTTTTTGTTTTTTTGGGAGGAGATGATATTATTTTTAAATAAAAATTCAACCAAACGTGTAAGAAGACACCTATTTATCAAGAAAAATATTCATTTTTATATGCAAGTTGAGTTGAAACAATATTTTTCTCAAATTTGCCTAAACTACATCATATAACCAATCAATAACATGGCACAATACCTTGCTATCGGCTTAATACTTACTTATTCGGCCTCAAAAAGAGAGGCTACAAGCCTTATTTTAGATGACATAATTGCTAAAATGAGTCGGCAATTTGGCTTCGAACCTTCTTTATATACATTTCACGAGACTGAGCAAAATTGGCATTGGCAGATTAAAGAGGAAATTTTAGAAAAAGAACTCATCTTATTTTTAGAGGCGTTTTATCCTTCATTAGTAATTTACGCTAGTTTAAATGATTATGAAGAGGTATTGGAAAGGCTGAAAGTAACACCGATTTCAGAATTGATTTCATTGTTAGAGGATAAAGAATTCTACGACTTTCAACTACATGACTACAACGAGCCAACTTGGCTATATTTTAATGAAAAGCCTTTTCGCCCAAGTGTGAAAGTCTCATTTAAAACGATAGGCTTGACCATGGCTGGGAAAATTTCAATCGAAAGTTCGGGCGGTTTATTTCAATTTTTTGAAGCCATGATTCAACAGCAATTCAGCCAATTTAATTTAGCTAAAGCTATTCGAGTATATATCACAGGGTAGTTATTGTGTGTAATTAGAGATACTGATGCAACTTTAGGGGAAGATAAAATAGCGTAACCAAATCCTCCAACAAAATGTGGATAACTTCAATGTAGGTTAGTATTCACAAAGATATTAACACTCAATTCATATTTTGTATTTGCCCCTCTGTGGAGAATGCAAGCGAAAAAAGCCAGTTTT
>JBMLRK010000448.1:0-3569 GCA_049241065.1 Spirosomataceae bacterium | reverse complement strand
TTAATCATTGCTAGACCGACATTGGTAGTAGATGTGATGTTTTTGGATTTCTTTAACAAAGGGAAAAACGGTCTAAAAACCACATAAAAGAAATTATACCAACCTGTTTTAGACTTGATTCCCTTTTCTGGCAAAATAACCCCCGGTCTGAAGGCATAGGCATCTTTAAATCCTTTGTTCAAAACCCAGTTTTCGGTTCTACCTTTCACTCTTGCCCACATTACTTTTCCTTGTTCCGTACTGTCCGTTTGTGTTCCTGACACATAATTGAATACCATATTTGGATTAAGTGCGAAGAGGGTATCTGCAAATGCCTTTGCGGTATCGAAGGTTAGTTTCGAGAATGTTTCTTCGTTCATGCCTATAGACGAAACGCCCATACAGAAAAAGCAAGCGTCGTAACCGACTAATTGATTTTTTAAGCTCTCGATTTGGGTAAAGTCTTTCAACAATACTTCTTTTAGTTTCGGATGCGTTATACCTATCGACGAGCGATTTACCAGTAATACGGTTTCTATCAATGGACTTTCGAGGCATTCCAACAAAACGCCTCTACCTACCATTCCCGATGCTCCCGTAATAATTACTTTTTTAGCCATAGTATTTCTAACTGTATCGTTTTAGTTTGAACAATTGATTATTGGATTGTTAAGTCTTAAACATACGCTACACCCCATTAATTCCCTCCTATTCAATAAATTAGAATGGCTTAAATGCTACAATCCGTGGTAACGGTATCAATAATTGTCCAGTACCAAGCCCCTTTGAGGTAACTAAGATAAAAAATAAGTTCTCCTCCCTTTTTATCGTTCACGACAACCCTCCTACTCTTTTTTTCTAGTTCATAAAGTTGATTTATTAACTTCGTAGGAATATTATCGGGTACTAAACGATTACGGTCTTTGCAGGTTTTTGATAACAAATGATTCGTTTTAGTGGTGTCAACAAACATTCCTTTTTTGCTCCATTTACCTTGCTCGCAGTCATAACTAGGAAGTTTTCCGTATGTCAAAGGAAGCAAAAGCACCCCTTTAGGATATGTAAATAGAACCTGCGGATAGCCTTGATCCGAAAAACTAACGGTTTTAAGATGATTGTAATGGTCAAAAACGCCTACTCTGTCTAATTGATAAATGCCCAGTTCTGGGTGAATATACTTCGACAAAGCCTTTTGATTCTGTTGAGAGAATGCCTTAACGACTTCTTTTACAGCTTGTTGAAACTGCTGTTCTTTGGGCGACTGTGCCAAAGAAATACTGTGAAGTAATACGAAAAAACTGATGATGAGATAGTTCATAATAATGAAAATGAGGGGTTAATGATGGACTCTTAACTTAAATCACAGGCTCGGTAGGCTTCAATGAGTTTTATTTCTCCTTCTTTCCCTTTGAGGCTATTTCCATGTTCCATACCGAAAATAAACTCCGTTCGTTGGGTTGCCTTTGTTTTTTCGGCAATGTGTTTAAATAAAAATTTATAATTAATTTCTCCTGTAGTGGGTTCATTCCGCCCAGGTTCATCGCCAATTTGGAAATAGGCAATCTCGTCCCAAGTCCAATCAATGTGCTGAGTCATACGTCCTTCATTACGTTGCATGTGCCACATATCAAACAAGATTTTGCAGGCAGGACTATTGACTGCTTTACAAATCATATAGGTTTGGTCTGAATGGCGAAGGAACAAATCTGGATTGTCCGACAAAGGTTCTAATACCATCGTTAAGCCGTGTGGTTCAAGAATAGCAGCTCCCTGTCTGAGCGATTCAATGACATTGGCAGTTTGAACGCCCATAGGCAAATCCCGTTGAAAATTCCCCGGCACTACTGTCATGTATTTGGCATTACAGCGTTTGGCAACCTCCACGGCATTTTTGCAAGCTGTCAAAAACTTATTTCGCCATTCTTTATCACCCGTTGTCAAGGTACTTTTAGGAGGCCAATTATCAAAACCGACGACAAATACCCCCATCGACATCCCCAATTTTGCCATGGTTTCGCCAATTTTAGCTTGTAATTCGGGTGTTTTTTGCATCATACCATTGTCTTCCATAGCTCGAAAGCCCATTTCATACATAAATTTTAGCTGGTCAATTTCGTCCTTCCCAGCAGAATTTTCAAACATCCCAAAATGCGGAGCATACTTGAGTTTGAAAGGTGTCATGGGACTGCCTACAGCAGGCGATGCTGCAAGGCTAGTCGCACGGGTACTAGCGAGTAGTCCAGCTCCAGCCAATATGTTTTTGGTAAAATCTCTTCTTTCCATTGAGGATGTGTTGTTTGCTACAAACATAACTATTTTAAGATAGAAATTGACAAAATAAGGCTAATAACTCAAGTGCATATTCGTAAAATGGAGAAGGTGACCGTTTGTTGGATAAAGACAACATGAATCTGAACAACCAAGCCTCTAAATCGTTACCTTATTAGTAGGTTTATTCTAACCATGACAAGAACCTTAGCAACGAATACCATGAAAAAAAGCACTTTCCTAAGAGCCGAATGGCGAAATCTGATTTTTGCCAATTATGAAATTGACCCAAAAATTCTGGAAAAATACTTACCGTTTGGGACAGAACTAGACTTATGGCAAGGAAAATGTTTTGTAAGTGTGGTTGGCTTCGATTTTAGAGAAACAGCCGTTTTAGGCATCAAATTTCCTTTTCATACCAATTTTGAAGAAGTAAACCTCCGCTTTTATGTTCGTCATAAAGAAGGAAATCAATGGAAAAGAGGTGTCGTTTTCATCAAAGAAATTGTTCCTAGATTTATGATTACCTTGATTGCCAACACACTCTACAAGGAAAATTATGCGACTCACAAGACAAAAAAACACATTCAAGCGACTGAAAAGGAATTGATTTTCCGTTATGAATGGCTCAATAAAAAACACTGGAATTTTCTGGAAGTAACGACGGAAATTGCCAAACAAAACATCCTTGCAGGCAGTGAAGAAGAGTTTATCACCGAACATTATTGGGGCTATGCCTACGCCAATGACCAACAAACTACCGAGTATGAAGTAGTTCACCCAAAATGGCAAATCCATCAGGTAAAAGAATTCAAGATTGAAGCCGATTTCATTGATTTATACGGCGAAGAATTTTCTTTTTTAGCCAATGCTCAACCTAGTTCCGTTTTTATGGCAGACGGCTCAAAAGTAGCAATTTTGGGAGGAAAAACGATTAAGGCGGTTTAGGAGACGGTTTCCATTAGGTTTATGGAATATAGGGACGAACGTAAACCTTCGTCCCTATAGAATTATATTTCATCCATTCTAAACTTTGCCCCATCAGAAAGTACCCTAAGTTCAGAATCCATAAACGTATCTGATTTTATAAAAATGACATAGATAGCTCTGTATCTTTCGGGATATTTTAAGGCTTTTTTGACAGCACCTGCTACTGCTTTTAGTTTTTCAATGTTCCCAATGTGGCTCATATCAGGTACATACTCACTGTCTAATAAACCAAAAGTTAAACAAGCGTCGTCAGTATCCCAATTCGCATATTCGATACTTTTACAATGATAAACAGCTTTAAGACTATCTGCAACTGTTCCATTATCCTTGTA
>JBMLRK010000447.1:0-2716 GCA_049241065.1 Spirosomataceae bacterium | reverse complement strand
GCGATGGGTGTTAGCCCATCGTCAAAAAAGGATTTTACAAAATTTGTCAGAGAATACTATTTTTCAATCCTTCCTACACTACAAATCACTCAATCTATAATTTACCTCCCTTCCCCAACATTCAAAATCTAAAATTCAACATCCAACATCTACATATTTTCTGCCAAAAGCACCTCCTCCCCAACATTCAACACCCAAAATTTAACATCCAATAGCTACATACTTTCTGACAAAAGCCTATAAATCTGACAATCTGTCAGCCAAAATGTGCCAATTTAACAAAAAAACATGCTTGGCACTAAGATTGATTACTACTTAGCAACAATGATTCAATTCAGAAATCAGACATTTTAAATAAATAATTAATTTACGCTCACAATGGGAAAAATTATTGGTATTGACTTAGGAACAACCAACTCTTGCGTTGCAGTAATGGAAGGTAATGAGCCAGTTGTAATCGCCAACTCTGAAGGCCGTCGCACGACCCCTTCAATTGTTGCATTCTTGGACAACGGAAACGGCGAACGTAAAGTTGGAGATGCTGCGAAACGTCAAGCAATCACAAATCCACAGAACACAGTTTCTTCTATCAAACGTTTCATGGGTAAGCGTTACTCTGAAGTAGGAAGCGAACTAAAAACTATTGCTTATAACGTTGAACAAGGTGCTAACGACACACCACGTGTACGCATCGGGGATCGTCTTTATACTCCACAAGAAATCTCAGCTCAGATTCTTACGAAAATGAAGCAAACGGCTGAAGACTATTTAGGACAAACAGTAACAGAAGCAGTTATCACGGTTCCTGCTTACTTCAACGATGCAGAACGTCAGGCTACGAAAGAAGCAGGACAAATCGCTGGTTTAGAAGTAAAACGTATCATCAACGAGCCTACTGCCGCTGCATTAGCTTACGGTTTAGACAAAGGTGGTAAAGATATGAAAATCGCTGTATTCGACTTAGGTGGTGGTACATTCGATATTTCAGTATTAGAATTAGGTGATGGCGTATTTGAAGTAAAATCTACTGACGGTGATACTCACTTAGGTGGTGACGACTTTGACCAAGTAATCATCAACTGGTTAGCAGAAGAATTCTTAAACGACGAACGTGTTGACTTACGTAAAGATGCTATGGCATTACAACGTTTGAAAGAAGCTGCTGAAAAAGCAAAAGTTGAATTATCTGCTGGTTCATCTACAGAAATCAACTTGCCATATATCTTCCCTGTGGACGGTATGCCAAAACACTTAGTACGTAACTTAACTCGTGCTAAATTTGAGCAATTAGCAGATTCATTGTTCCAACGTATGATGGAGCCATGTCGTCGTGCAATGAAAAACTCAGGTTATTCAAACTCAGACATCGACGAAGTTATCTTAGTAGGTGGTTCAACTCGTATTCCACGTGTGGTTGAAGAAGTTGAGAAATTCTGGGGTAAAAAAGCATCTAAAGGGGTTAACCCTGACGAAGCAGTTGCAATTGGTGCAGCAGTTCAAGGTGGTGTATTGACAGGTGAAGTGAAAGACGTATTATTATTAGACGTTATTCCTTTGTCATTAGGTATCGAAACAATGGGTGGCGTGTTCACGAAATTGATCGAAGCTAACACAACTATCCCTACTAAAAAGTCGGAAACATTCTCTACAGCATCTGACAACCAACCATCAGTTGAGTTGAACGTATTGCAAGGAGAACGCCCAATGGCAGCAAACAACCGTTCATTAGGACGTTTCCACTTAGACGGTATTCCACCAGCACCACGTGGCGTTCCTCAAGTAGAAGTAACGTTTGACATCGATGCAAACGGTATCTTACACGTTTCTGCAAAAGACAAAGGAACAGGAAAAGAAAGCAATATCCGTATTGAAGCGTCTAGCGGTTTGACAGACGAAGAAATCGAAAAAATGCGTCAAGAAGCGAAAGCTAACGAAGCAGCGGATAAAGCTGAACGTGAAAAAATCGAAAAAATCAACCAAGCAGATTCATTGATTTTCCAAACGGAAAAACAATTGAAAGAATTTGGTGACAAACTTTCTGACGCTAACAAATCAGCTATCGAAGGTGCTTTAGCAGAATTGAGAGTTGCTTACGAAAGCCGTGACATCGCTTCAATTGACTCTTCATTAGAGAAATTGAACAACGCATGGGCAGCAGCTTCTCAAGAAATGTACGCAGCAGCAGGTGACGGACAAGCTCAACCAACAGGTGATGCAGGTCAATCAGCTAACGCAGGCGGAAGCTCTTCTCAAGCAGAAGACGTTCCTTTTGAAGAAGTAAAATAATTTATTGCCCTTTGGGGTAATGGATTAGCGTAAGCCGAAATAAATTTTCTGAGTGCTATAAAATCTTCCTTTTAGGATTCTTTCATATCGTTGAAAGGGAGATTTTGTAGCACTCTTTTTTTTTGAAAAGTTAAAAAAACAATATAAATACCTGCACAAAAATGTTTACGTACAAACTTCCAGATTCAAAAACATATTTAAATAACCTTCTTCAATACTTAAAAAATAAGGGTGAAAATCAAATTTATGACATTCTTAAAGATGCAACCTGTATTTTATCAACAAATAGCTCTTATTCGAGAAAACGTTGGGATTGTCAGTATGCGGAAGTTCACTTTTATGTAAATGTTGACAATTTCCATAGATTCGACCAGAATATAAAAGACAAAATTCTTGAAGAGTGTGATGTTCTGATGCCTAAAGATAGAGG
>JBMLRK010000446.1:1430-51664 GCA_049241065.1 Spirosomataceae bacterium | reverse complement strand
GAAGTTTTTCAGTTGAACGCTCTTGATTTTCATATTTGAATTGATTCACAATTTTTAAAAAGAATGATGAACAAATATACACCTTGTTCATCATTCTTTTTAACCCACTCAACCACAATTCACAAATCACTAACTCACAATTAAAACCTTAGATCACTTTCACCCAGCTTTGGTTTCTGTGGCTGTCTAAGATTCTTTCGCAGATTAATAACTCTCTGTAACCGTCTGCAAACGTCGGGAATGGAGCATTTTCTGGCATTTGACCTGCTTCAATAGCGGCATATACCTCTTTGAATAATTGTTTTGAAGTATCAGGGAAACCTTCGTTGTGTCCACCAGGGAAAGTCATCAAAGCACGTGCTTCTGGATAGGCCAACGATGGGTCACGCATTAATGACTGGTTATAACCGTCACGATTACCAATCCAGATTTCATTTGGAGCTTCTGAGTTGAAAGCAAAGGTTTGGTTAGAACCCGAAATCTCTAATTTCAATTGGTTTTTACGTCCTGCTGAAACTTGAGAAACGGTTACTAATCCTTTGTTTCCATTGTCGAAACGCAACAATACGTTAGCGGTATCTTCCGTTGTGATTTCTACGTCTGCATAATCTTCTGGTTGTAACATTTTACCAGAATACGTTTCTACAGGCTTCAACGGTTTCTTACGAGTTTTATGAACCGTGTTGAAATCCGCCATTACTTCTGTCGTTTTCAAGCCTGTGATATATTCGATAATGTCCATCAAGTGAGAACCAATATCAGCAATTGCACGAGAATCTCCTGATTTATCTGGTTCTAAACGCCAGTTATAATCGGTATTGTAAAACAACCAATCTTGTAAGTAGGAGCCAATTACCGAATAGACATCTCCTAAATCACCTTTCTCACGCATGGTTTTCATTTGACGAACCAATGGGTAATAACGCAAGTTGAAGTGAACGGCATTTACTAAGCCTGTTTCTTTAGCAAGAGCTACTAATTCTTCTGCTTCGTGTAAATCTTTTGCCAATGGTTTTTCACAAACCACGTGTTTTCCTGCCAATAAAGCCGCTTTTGATTGCGAATAGTGCAAGAAGTTAGGCGTACAGATATGCACACAAGCAATATCTTCCATCGCCAATAGTTGCTCAAATGTACAAGGGCGTTCGATACCCAATTGAGCTGCTTTGGCAGTCGCTAATTCGATGTTTACTTCGCAAAGAGCTGTTACTTCAACGTTTGGTAATCTTCTTAATGCTTCGATGTGAGCGGGACCAATAAAACCTGTTCCGACTACACCTACTTTAATTTTTGACATGAGTTTATGTTTTTAAAAGGGATAAAATTCTTGATGGTTGCAACAGATAAGTAGTAATGTTAAATTATGAATTTTAAATTTTGGATTTAATGAACTGGTGATTAAGTCTTTACAAGAAACGTGAATATAAAATTAGTCGATATTTATGTTCGCTATAAAAACTAATAGCTATGATGTTTAATCCAAAATTCAACATCCAAAATTTTGCATCATTACTCCCAATCCTAGATTTCAAACTTAGTCCATTTTTCTTCGGACTGAGCAGATTTGAGTACGGTATTGATGAAACCCATCCCACGAAGTCCTTCTTCTACGCCTGGGAAATCATACATTTCTGGGTTATAACCCTCATCAACTCCTGTTTCTTTACCTAGTCCGCCAATAGCACCTGCCTGACTTTCAGCACCCCATTTTGCACGAAGTGCGTAGGTAAAATTGCGGTAAATATTAGCGAATGTTTCGATGTAACCTTCTGGGTGTCCTGCTGGTTGGCGGGTATGTGCTTGTGCTTGTGCAGATAAGTTTCCTACTCCTGTACGAATAATACGAGAACCATTTTCTTGATTGGTCAAAATAAGTGTATTGGGATCCATCTGCTTCCATTTTAGACCACCAAACTCACCATAAACACGAATGTTCAAATCGTTTTCTTCGCCATTACAGATTTGACTGTTATGTAAAACGCCTTTCGCACCGTTATCAAAACGAAGTAAAATATTGGCATCGTCATCTAGCTGACGACCTTCTACGAAAATACTAATGTCGGCACAAAGCTCAGTGATTTTTAAGCCTGTGATATACTCGGCAAGGTTTTCGGCATGTGTACCAATATCACCAATACCACCCGCAGCACCACTACGAGCAGGGTCTGTACGCCAAGCCGCTTGTTTTTGTCCTGTAGCTTCTACCAACTGAGAGAGCCACCCTTGTGGATATTCCACAATTACTTTACGGATTTCGCCAATTGCTCCCGACTTGATGAGTTGACGAGCTTCTTTCACCATCGGATAGCCCGTATAGTTATGAGTTAAAGCAAATAGAAGACCTGATTTTTCGACAATGACAGCTAATTCTTTAGCTTCCTCCATATTGAGGGTAATTGGCTTGTCCATCACCACGTGAAACCCATTTTCAAGAGCAAATTTTGCCGCAGGAAAATGCACGTGATTAGGCGTTACAATCGAAACAAAATCCATTCGTTCGCCTTCTGGAAGTTCTTTTTCTTTCAAAATCATTTCTTCAAAAGAACCATAAACACGGTCTTCTGGTAGGAATAGTGCATCGCCAGTTGCCTTTGATTTTTCTGGATTTGAACTGAATGCTCCACAAACTAATTCAATTTGCCCGTCGAGAGCAGCCCCACGACGATGAACTGCACCGATGAAAGCTTCTAGGCTTCCACCAATCATGCCCATTCTAATTTTTCTTGCCATTGTTAACGATTCGGATTTATACGGTAATTCTTTCGTCTTTGTAAAGGAATATCAAATATTAAAATAATTTTATTCCAAATCTAATGTATCAAAATGATAAATTAGTACTTTTGAGTTATATTTTAAACAAATGTAATTATAAAACAGCGGTTTTTAACCCTGATTTACCTTGTCTTTGGACAAATTAAACAGAAAATACTGATAAACCTGTGCAGATAATCTCAAAATATTTTTGTTCTTTTGGGAGATTTTTTATTGATATTTTTATTGACTATTTGACAGCGAACTATTTTTTTCTTTCATAAAAGGTATAACCTGATGGGTTTTATATCTTAGAGTAAAAAATATCATTAGGTAAATACCCCAACAATTTAACTAATTTGAATCCCTTTTCAACTAAATCATAAACACACGCATTATGTCACAGACTGTTAACAGAAACAGACTTTTTATCGGTAGTTGCTTTGCCTTGATTACCACATCCATGGCTTTTGGAATTAGAGCTGGTGTTCTTACTCAACTTGGAGCTGAGTTTCAGTTAGATTCAGAACACTTAGGTTATGTAAACCAAATGGCCTTTTTAGGGTTTCCAATCGCAATGATTATTGGTGGACCTTTGTACAATGTACTTGGGCCTAAAAAAATTGTTTGGGTAGCTTTTATTACACACGTATTAGGCTTGGTATTAACAATCTTTTCAAGTGGCTTCTGGTCGTTATTGATTTCAACATTCTTTGTAGGTTTTGGTAATGGTACTGTTGAAGCAGCCTGTAATCCAATGATTTCGGATATGTTTGAAGGCAACGAAAAAACAAAAATGTTGAACCGTTTCCACATGTGGTTCCCTGGAGGTATCGTTATTGCAAGTTTATTATCTGAGTTTATGACTTCTGCGGGTATGGGCTGGCAAATACAAATTGGTATTATCTTGATTCCTGCTTTAGCGTATGCGTTTACCTTCTTAGGACAAGCATTCCCTGAAAGTCAAGACGAAGGTGCGATTTCTACAGGAGAAAACTTCAAAGCAATGTTATCTCCTTTATATATTTTCATGTTGGTATGTATGGCTCTTACAGCAATTTCTGAATTCGGACCAGAGCAATGGATTGGACCAGTTTTAGGAAAAGCAGGTGCTAGTCCGATGTTAATTTTGGCATTGGTGACAGGCTTAATGGCAGTAGGTCGTTATTTTGCAGGGCCAATCGTTCACCGTTTCAACCCAACAGGGGTATTATTAGGTTCGGCTATTTTTGCTACAATCGGGGTGGTTTTAATGGCTCAGGCAACAGGGCCAATGGTCTATGTATCTGCGGTTATTTTTGCAATCGGTGTATGTTATTTCTGGCCAACGATGATTGGTTTTGTAGCTGAAAACTTACCACGTACAGGTGCTTTTGGTCTATCTATTTTAGGAGGTATGGGGATGTTCTCTACGTCTATCTTCCAACCAATTATTGGTAAATGGTTAGACGATGAAAAAGCAGCAGCAGGAGCAAAAGGTTTGACGGGTAATGACTTAGAATTGGCAGCAGGACAGGCAACCTTAGATAACATGGCGGTATTCCCGTTCATTCTAATTTTAGCCTTCATCGCTTTATTCTTCATCATGCGTAAGCGTCAGGCAGCACATTAATTTGTTATTTGATTTATAGTAATAAAATAAAAACTGTCAGTTTTCACTGGCAGTTTTTTTGTTTTATTGTGACAAATGTATCCAAGTTTGTGGCTAAAATCACTAATTTGCAGTTCAGAAAAAGAATCCATATATGTATAAAATAGCTTGTTTTTTCATTCTCATCACTCTTTGTGTTTCTTGCAAGCAAGATTTGCGTCTTTTTGGTGAAGACCCTGTTACGACTTTGAAAGAATTTGGAAAGAAGAACCCCGAAAAAACGATTGTAGTTACCACTCGTGAAGGGAACTTTACGATTCGTCTTTATGATGAAACCCCTTTGCATCGAGCCAATTTTATCCGTCTGGTAAAAGGTGGTTTCTATAGCGAACGTTATTTTTATCGGAATGTCTATGAAACGGCAATTCAAGGAGGAGCTGGTTGGTATGGATTAGATTATGATATTCCAACGGAAGTATTACCCAACTATACCCACAAAAGAGGGGCTGTGTCGATGGCTCAATATGATATAAAAGAGAATCCTAAATTAGATACGTCATCATCGGAATTTTTCATTGTAACGGACACCGAGCAAGCCGAAAAGTTTAACGGCATTTATACCGTAGTAGGGGAAGTGGTTTCTGGAATGGAGGTTGTGGATAAAATCAAGAAAGCTCGAGCATACAATGAAGTACCCGAGCTTCCTGTTAAATTCTCAATGGAGCTTATCGACCATCCGTAACATCGACTGACTATCGTTATGATGTTTCACTTCCGAAAGTTTTACCCAAGCTAAATCGTTAGATTCTTCTGAAACGATAATAGGCTCGTCTTTATCGGCTTCAAACAAAAAGCGAACGTCATAGTGCAAGTGAGCAGGAACGCCTTTTCGTTCAGGAATTTCGTGGATGTCTATATCAAAAATGGCAGGACTAATAATGCTAATATGTTGTAATCCTGTTTCTTCCTGAGCTTCTTTTAATGCAACGTTTAGTACGTCGATATCGCCGTCGCAATGTCCACCCGTCTGAAACCATTTGTCTAGTTTTCGGTGGTGCGTTAACAGGGTATAAGTACGAGATTTATCCACAATCCAAGCCGAACCCGTTACGTGTCCAATCAATAAACTCCGTTCAAAACAAGCGGGGTTTTCTTTGACAAATTGTGTAATTTCTTTGGTAAAAATCGCTTCTTCTTCCGTAAAAGGAACGTGTTGTTCAAGAAGCGATAAAAGTTGATTTCTGTGCATTTAATTTTGTGTAATAGATTACAATAAAGCTGATTAGTGGCTAGTAAATAGTCAGTAACGATTTATTCTCTGTGTAACTTTGCGGTTCTTTGCATAACTCTGTGATATAACCATTAACAGCGAAAATAGAGCATGATAGCTTTAAGTACTCGTTGATAAGTGGTTTATGTTATTTTTGTTTCAAGATATAGCATAAACCATTAGATAATAGTGGCTTATAGAAATCTTTGAACATTAAACTTTAAACTGACAACTACTTAACTCACGCTTACCGACCAAGTTCGTTCAAAGGTCTTATTTACCTCAAGCATTTCAATACCTTCTTTCTGAGTCAACTCCTGATTATGATTTTCGCTATCCGCAATACCACACCACGGTTCGATACACACAAAGTTGGCATCTTTGGCTGCCCAAATTCCTAAGAAAGGAAAACCTTCAAAATCAAAGCTCAATTGATGCTTCGTTTTATCCGATTTCAAGACAATATTAGTTGATTTTAAGCCCTTAAAAACTAACGCATCTTCGTAGAAAAGTTCTTTGCTAAGAGGCATTTTTGTTGTTTCATCCAATATCGTTTCTGGATTTAGACCAATCAAACCACCGTCTGCCAATGGCCAACGAGCAAAGGTTTCTTGTTGATTAAACTCAAGAAAATAATCGTTGTAAGTCGTATCTTCTGTTAGGGGAACAGCAAAGGCAGGGTGCCCACCTACTGAAAAGTAAAGGGTATTTTCTCCCTTATTGCTCACGAGATAACTTACAGATAGTTGATTGTTTGTTAACGTATAACGTAAACGGAACTCAAACTCGAAAGGGAATATAGCTAAGGTATCAACATTGCTTTTCAACAAAAAGGTTAGGCTATCAACTTCTTGTTTTTCGACTTCAAATACATAATCTCTTGCAAAACCATGACGAGGAAGTGAATAGCTTTTTCCATCAAATGTATAGGTGTTTTCTTTTAAAGCCCCCACAATGGGAAACAACACGGGCGAAGATTTTCCCCAGAAAGCAGCGTCTGCACTCCAACAATAGTCAATCCCGTTTTCTTTGTGAAAAATACTCGTTAATTCTGCCCCTTTTGGGTTAATGGTGACACGTAAAATAGCGTTTTCAAGCGTTAGCATGTTAGTACGTTGTTTTCTTGAATAGATTGAAAAAATAAGCAAAAAGGATAACCAAAACACAGCCAATTAGATTGAGCCATAAGAATGCCGTGAGGTCTATCCACCAAGCATAAATGACAAACACTTCGGCTAGAATTGCTGCCCAAAATACGGCATCTCCATGGATTTTTCGGAAATAGAAAGCTACTAAAAAAACGCCTAGAATTGTTCCATAAAACCAAGAGCCTAGAATGTTCACGGCCTCAATTAAGCTGCCTAGGTTAGCGGCAAATTGTGCCACAATAATACAGAAAATTCCCCATCCTAAGGTCACCAAACGAGAAGTTGCCAAATAATGGCTATCGGACGCATTAGGGTTAAGAAGGCGTTTGTAAACATCGACAATCGTACAAGAAGTTAAAGAACTAAAAGCCGATGCCATTGAACCCATGGAAGCTAATAGAATGACCGCAATTAGTAAACCGACCATGCCTACGGGTAAATATTTGGTTACAAACGAAAGGAAAATATAATTGGTATCGTTGGTTTCTGCGTGTTCATCGTTTTTCTTGATTAAGGTTTTAACCTTGTCTCGTAGCCCGTTCACTTGCTTATCAATACCTAAAACAGTCGTTTTAGCCGTTTCAATTTCCTGAGCATTGCCACTTTTTAACGCTGAAGATAAACGATATACTGCTGCTTGTTTTTGCTCAAAAAGTTGTTTGTTATGATCCTCAATTTGTTGATATTCGGATGTACTACTAACTTTCGATAATTCAGTTTGGTTGAAAAATAGAGGAGCTTCGTGAAATTGGTAAAATACAAAAACTAATGTGCCAACCAGAAGGATTAAAAACTGCATAGGTATTTTCAAAATACCATTCATTAGTAATCCTAGGCGACTTTCACCAACCGATTCCCCCGAAAGGTAACGACCTACCTGTGACTGGTCTGTCCCAAAATAAGACAATTGTAAAAAGAAGCCACCAATCAGACCTGACCAGACATTGTAACGATTAGTAAGGTCAAATTTCCAGTCAATCACATTGAGTTTACCCATTTTTCCTGCCACTTTTAGGGTATCCACAAAACCCATTTCAGCAGGTAATAAATGGACAACCATATAACCAGCCAAAAACATTCCGACTAGTACCACAAACATTTGTTGCATTTGGGTATAAGAAATCGTTTTTGAACCGCCAAACATACAGTAGAGTGTCACGATTGTTCCCGTCATGATGTTTGTCCAATATAAATCCCAGCCCAAAATCGTTGATAAGATAATAGAAGGTGCTGCAATCGTAACCCCTGTCGATAAGGCTCTCGGGATGAGGAATAATAAGGAAGTTAGTACCCTTGTTTTAAGGTCAAAGCGTCCTTCTAAGAATTCATACGCTGTGTAAACCTGCATCTTTTTGAACATCGGAATAAACGTCACCGATAAGACAATCATGGCTAAGGGAAGTCCAAAATAAAACTGCACAAAACGCATTCCATCGGTATAAGCTTGTCCTGGAGCAGATAAAAATGTAATGGCACTCGCTTGGGTGGCCATTACCGAAAGCGTAACATGATACCACGGAAGTTGGCGGTCTGCCAGCAAAAAGCCTTCAATATTTTTTTTAGAAGAACGACCCTTCCATAAGCCAAAGCCAACAATACCACTGAGGGTTAATCCTAATACTAACCAGTCGATTTGATTCATAAATGTATTTTAGTTTGAGCGATGAGAAATTAGCCGAAATACTGGCTAAATCCATAGAAGAACAAAATCATGAGGATAAGGTTGATAACCAATATCCAATAGAGTTGTTGCCATGATTTGACAAAGGGAGGGAGGGACTTATCTTTTTCTTCTTTCATTTCGATTAAACAATTGACTTTGTTGATAAAAAGGAGGACGAAATACTCGTTCATCCTTCAAATATACTGTTTATAGTGCTTTTTCATGATTCATTCTTGAAAATACTAACGGGTTTTACCTGATAGACCCAGCGAATAGTTGAATGAATTGAAGGTTAATTACTTTTAGAGAAATTATTTTAAAAAATAATTAATTGTTTATCAGGTAATTATAAAATATTTTAAAAATTTTCATTGAAAGTTATTGCATTGAAAAAAAAAGCTACTACCTTTGTGACTCCAAAACGTCAAGCGGGCGTGGTGGAATTGGTAGACATACCAGACTTAGGATCTGGCGCCGTGAGGCATGGGGGTTCGAGTCCCTCCGCCCGTACTTTTTTTCAAAGCCCTCTCAACCAATAAGGTTTTGGGGGCTTTTTTGATTTTAAAATTACACGTTTTCTTCCACAGAACCACAGTCGTGTAATTTCTAGCTAACAGCTAATTAATTAATTCAAAACGAAATTTAAGCGAAGCTCAACTAACAATGAACATTTCTCTCGAAAAAAGCACTCCAGTAAACGGTAAATTAGTTATCACGCTTGTAGAAGCTGATTATAAACCACAAGTTGATAAAGTATTAAAAGACTATCGTAAGCGTGCCAATATTAAAGGTTTCCGTCCAGGAATGGTTCCAGAAGGAATGATTAAGAAAATGTACGGTAAGCCAGCATTAATTGAGGAAGTTAATACTGTGTTAAGTAAAGCGGTTCAATCATATATCAAAGATAACAATTTGAAAATTGTTGGTGATCCAATGCCAACACGTGACGAATCTATCGACTTTGATACGCAAACAGAATTTACATTCACGTATGAATTAGGTTTCGCAGGAGATTTCTCAATCGATTTTGATGCGTTACCAGCAGTAACTTCTTACGAAATTCAGGCAACTGACAAAGAAGTTGAAGAAGCTGTTTCTGGTTTACAGAAACAATTCGGTGAGCAAATTCATGCTGAAATTGTAGAAGAAGGTGATATGATTTTTGGAACATTCACACAAGGAGAATGGAGTGAAAAATCAGCAATTCCTTTCAAAGCAATTAAAGAAGAAGCGAAAGCAACTTTCGTTGGTGCTGCTAAAGATGCTACATTGACATTTGATGTAGATGCTGTTTTCACAGATGAGAAATCAAAAGAATTAGCAACAGGAAGAAAAGGAGAGACACCAATCGAAGGAGAAGTATCTTTCGTAATTGAAGACATCACTCGTCAAGGAACTGCTGAAATCGACCAAGCATTTTTTGATAAAGTATTAGGCGAAGGCAAATCTACAAACGAAGCAGAATTCAGAGCGGAAGTAAAAGATATTATCCAAGCAAACTACGTTCGTGAGTCTGAGTACTTAATGCGTTTAGATGCAGAGAAGTTACTTTTAGACAACGTTAAAATCGACTTACCAGAAGAATTCTTGAAAAACTGGTTAGTAGCAGTGAACGAAGGTAAATTTACCTTAGAGCAAATCGAAGCAGATTTCGATTCAGTGAGACGTGATATTTCGATGAACTTAATCAAGAATGAAATCGCTGACAAAAACGAAATCAAAGTTGACTATCCAGAAGTGTTAGAGAAAGCAAAAGACATGGTACGTAGCCAGTTTGGTATGTACGGAAATTCTGCTGATCCACAAATGGAAGAGATGATTGAGAAAATCGCTCAAGGATATTTAACAGAGAAAAATAGCCAAGATAACTTCATGAAATTGTTCAACCAAGTATATGCAGACAAAGTAGCTACTGTGGTATTAGCAAATGTGAAGAAAGAAGTGAAATCAATTGATTTTGAAGGCTTCAAAGCAATCGCACAAGGCCAAGCATAATCGCTGAGAATTACATAAAAAAAGGGGTTTGACGTAAGTTAAGCCCCTTTTTTTATGTAAAAAAGTAAAATAATTCTAAAATATGCTTTTATCTTTTTAAGTTAAGGTGAATATAGGTTTAATACAATACGAAAGAATAAGGATAAAATATTCATTTGTACGGTAAAATTATCTATATTTCTTGCTAATAAAGTATAGACACTTTGTGTATCTATTTTTTGTAAACCTTACATTGTTGGATGTAGAACGATTATATTTTGGGTTTAAACCTCTTTTAATTTGAATATAAAATCTCTAAAATACCTGTTTTGCAGACTTTTCTTATAAAACTTGCATCTATTACAATAGCTATACTTCATATATAAAAAATACAATAACTATGAAGGTGTAGGATGGTTTCTTCTTATAAAACAGCTATTCTTGTATTGATATTGGCTGTAATGAAGAAAATATAGTATTATAGATGGAGTCTAAATTATTCAACGCTAGATTCATCCTTTCCCCTCATTTTCTAATAACAATCAAGCCCCCTAGTAATAATTAGTATAAATCAAACAATAAGTAAATGATGTATCAATACCCTTTACGTTATTTTTTAGTAATGATAGGTTGTTTGTCTGCCCTTTTGATAGGATGCACGAAAGACAATTTAGAGATTTACAACCGACCAGAAAGTTTGGCCGCCCCTATTTATCAGCAGCTAGATACCAAGGGCAATTTCAAGACACTCCTACAAGTGATAGACAAAAGTGGATACAAATCTGTGTTAAGCACAGGGGGGTACTGGACGTTGTTTGCACCGAGTGATGATGCTTTTGCGAAGTATTTTACAAAGGCTGGTATCAGTCTGAGTACGCTAGATTCTGTTCAAGCACAAAAACTTGTTCAAGGAATGTTAGTCTATAATGCTTATAGTAAGGATAAACTTGGAGATTTTCAGAAAACGCTCACAGGTACAGGTGGCGAGCAGTCTGGACTCCCTGGTTTGGGTTTTAGAAGAAAGACCGCTTTTTCAAAAGGATATTATGATGAAGTGGGTTTTGATGGTAAACGTTACAAAGCAGTTGGCACTAATGCTTCTAACAGAGATGGAGTTGTATGGTCGTTCAATACAGAGGATAGAAATTATAAGCATCTTTCATATTTCACCGATGAGTTCATGAATACAAAAGGGCTTACTGCGAGTGATTATAATTACTTTTTCCCTAATACTACGTATAGTGGATTCAATGTGATGGACTCTAAAGTGACAGAGGCAGATATTTTTGCTGAAAACGGAATGATTCACATAGTGGATAATGTTCCTGTTCCTGGTGAGTCGGTAGATGATTATTTAAAAGGGAAGACCGAGTATAGTTTATTTAGAAATTTGATTGAGCGTTTTGCTGTTTTTTTCAAAGAAGATCAGCAAATGACCTTAAAGTATAATAATCAGACAAGATTATCAGATAAGGTTTATGTTAAACGATTTGATGCTCTTGCTGGAGCAGGCAAATTTCTTGTGTTTAGCCCAACAAGCGAAAACGTAGGTGCTCCTAATAGCACAGATTCACAGTCGGATATATTCAGCTTGTTTGTACCTACTAATGCTGTTTTACAAAAGTACTTGGATGAGGTTGTTCTTGAACATTATAAATCGCTGGACTTAGTATCGCCAGGGATTATCATTGATTTGGTGAATGCACACATGAATGGCTCTGCTATTTGGCCAAGTAAAATACAATCTTCAACGAATGTATTTTCAGAGCCTTATACTTTTAATTCTTCTACTGATGTCGTAGAGAAAAAAATGTTGAGTAATGGGTTGTTTTATGGTGTTAATAAAGTACATGAGCCATTACTTTTTACATCTGTTTATTCGAGGGTTTATTTAGATCCCAAATATTCAATCATGAAGAGGTTATTAGATATGGACATTACGCCATTTTTACTTACGTCGAAAAGAAAGTTTACCTTGTTTATGATTAGTGATGAAGCCTTTAGGACAGCAGGGTTTACTTATAATTCTGGAAGAGCAACTGCCACATTTAATGAGTGGGCTTATACTCATCCCACTACTTTGGCAGTAACAGAGGGTGCTTCCGTTTTGGATGCTTTGAGGCGTATTGTTGCAACTTGTGTTGTCCCTTATGATAATGGTGATTTAACAAATCTTAGTGGAAAAGGAACTGTAATTGCTTATAATGGAGAACCAATTTATTTTGATAATAATAAAATAGTTACGACAGGTATTAAAGGTGCTACTAATCCTGTAACGATTGCATCTAAGAAAGAATGTTCAAATGGCGTTGCTTATTATACTAACAGCAATATTTTAAATTATGCTCCAGTTGGATCATTGAGTGCAGATGGTTTTTTACAAGATTTAGAGAAATTAGGAAGTGCAAAGACATCTCCGTACTATGAGTTTTTACAATATTTAAAGGGGTCACACCTGTATAATAGTACAACTACCCCTGCTACTATAACATCTATTCCAAATGGTAGTTTTTATACATTTATGATACCTGATAATAATGCGATACTTGCAGCCATGAATGCAGGCTTATTACCAAGTACAGGGACAACCACTAAAACCCCTAAATACATTCCAACTACGAATCCAGAGAGAGTTTTAATAGAAAATTTTGTATCAGCTCACGTGGTTATTCAGAATGTTGTTCCTGTACGGAACGGAGGGGAAGTTGGGAGTTTCTCTACATTACTAAAAAATGCAGTAGGAGATCCTTTAAAGTTGAGCATTGAAACTAACTCGGCATCTTCAATGACCTTGAAAGATGCTACGGGCAAAATTATCAATGTGAATGTTGCTAATAGTAATAATCTATCTAATAGAAGTCTATTCCATTCAATTAATGGTTACTTGAAATTAAATTGATTATGAATCCTTAAATTCAGTTATGACATAAAACAACTATATATATGAAATTTTATATTAAACTATTACTACCTATGGTCTTACTGATGCTTGGGATAATCAAGACTCAAGCTCAGAATACTCATACCGTGAGAGGGAAGATTGTAGATGCAAAGGATAGTACAGCCGTCGTTGGAGTAACGGTTGCTGAATATGATAGAGACAATCGTATTGTGAAGGGAGTAGTATCTGATGTGGAAGGAAACTTCATCATTAGAATGTCGAATCCTAACCATATATTATCATTTTCGAGTATTGGATACAAGACAAAGAAGGAAGCAGTGAAGTCCAGAACAGCTTTGAGTATTTTCTTAGAATCGGCTAGTTCAGACTTATTAGAAGTTGTAGTAACAGGTAAAGCAACCAGTAATGGCTTAATGAATGTGGGTGAGCGTAGTTTAACGCAAGCGATTTCAACCATTGATGCTAAGGCTGTGGAAGATATGCAAGGAACAAGTATTGACCAAATGTTGCAGGGACGTTTGGCAGGTATGGATATTACTTCTTCTTCTGGTTCACCTGGTTCAGGTATTCAGATTCGTATTCGTGGAACAAATTCAATTAATGGTACTGCGGATCCTATGATTGTGGTAGATGGTATGCCTTATGAAACGGCAACACCCTCAGACTTTGATTTTGCTTCAGCAGACGAAACAGGCTTTGCTGCCCTTCTGAATGTAGCACCTTCGGATATTAAGAATATATCGGTTTTGAAAGATGGTGCTGCCACAGCCTTATGGGGTGCTCGTGCATCCAATGGGGTAGTGGTAATTGAAACAAAGCGTGGATTAGAAGGTAAACCTCGAGTTTCTTATACGTTTAAGGGAAGTGTTACGAAAGAACCGAGTCCAATACCTATGTTGAATGGTAGCCAATACCAGACATTGATACCCGAAATGTACACAAACCGTTTTGGGTTACCAATTCCTGTGAATTTCTATCCAGAATTTCGCAATGACCCAACGGACGTTTATAATTTCTTGAATTACGGACAGAATACGAATTGGATTGGTGCAATAACGCAAATTGCAGGAGCGCAAGATCATAACGTGTCAATCAACGGAGGAGGGGCTAAGGCTCAGTATTTTGCTTCTATGGGTTATTTTAGTCAACAAGGAACAACGATTGGAACAGGACTTGATCGCTTGAATACTCGTATCAACTTAGATTATAAGGTATCAGACCGAATTAGATTTAAAACGGATATTGCTTTTACGCACTCATACAATACCAGAAACTATGCGTCTTCAGAGACTTCCAACAGAGATGTAGTACGTGCTGTGGCTTATAAAAAAATGCCCAACATGAGTATTTATGAATACAGTGAGCAAGGTCTTTTGACAAGTAATTATTTTACGCCACGCTTCAATAGTCAAGGAAGTTTCCCTGGTACGTTTAACCCTGTGGCACTCGTAAATCAGGCTTCCAATACGCTAACATCCGAGCGTATTATTCCTCACTTTCAGTTACAATATGCCATTACTCGTTCTAACGAGTGGAAAGGAACGTTTGATGTCCAGTTTGATATTAGTAATAATAAAACGCAGTCATTTTTGCCACAAAGTGCTACAGGTGCATTATTCACAGATAATGCATCAAACTATGCTACCGAAGCTGATTATGATGCTTTTGGTTTAGTAACAAAAACAACGATTAATTATAATCCTAAATGGAGCAATCGGAAACGAGATTTTAACTCGATGTGGGTAATCAATACTTCTGATTTTAGAAATATTGGTCAGACTGCTGTGCTTCCAAATTTAGCTTCGGCAGGGCTTTCTGATGTTACAAATGATGGACGTTTAGTTTCATCTGGCGTTACTAGTAGCCCTTCGCAAACTCGTACGATGGGAGCATTATGGTATTCGAGTTTATCATTGTCGGAAAAATACATTTTTAATGTTGGCTTACGTGCGGATGGGACATCTCGTTTTGGTCCTAATAATCGTTTTGCATTTTTTCCTTCTATTTCAGGGAAATGGAATGTTTCAGATGAAAAATTCATGAATAGATTTTCATCTTTTGTTGAATACTTAGGGCTTCGTGCTAGTTACGGGATGAGTGGTAATTCTCCTGCTGCACGATATAACTACCTATATTACGGGACTTATTTTGCGACCAACTTTGGTTATTTAGGTGAAGGAGGGGTTATTCCGGGCAACCCTCAACTAGAGAATTTGAGATGGGAAAAATCTACGGATAGAAATTTTGGGCTAAATTATGTGTCTCCTAAACGAAAGGTATCTATTGACGCAGATATGTACTGGAAAAGTACGAGAGATTTAATTTTCTATGGCTTACAAACATCTAGTGTGAACGGATATTCTACGGCAAACCTCAATGGAGGTACAATGGATAATATTGGATGGGAATTGAATGTTACGTTAAATCCAATTAAAACAAAAGTATGGAATGTAGATTTCAATTTTAACATTGCTCATAATAGTAACATCCTACGAGAGGTTTCTGAACAGTATCCTAATTTCAGAGGAACAGGAACGGTGAATGGCGAGTATAAAACCTTGTTGAAAATCAATAACCCTTTTGGTTCATTCTACGGATATAAGTACAAAGGGGTTTATGCAGACAAAGCTGCTACGATTGCCAGAGGAAAGAGTGGAGAGCCAATTACAACACCAGACGGACAAGGGGTATTTATGCGTTTTAATTACCCTAAAGTAGATTACATTTTCCAACCAGGTGATGCTATGTATGAGGATATTAATAATGATGGAAATATCAACGAACAAGACATTGTGTATTTAGGAAATAGTAATCCAGAGTTTACAGGAGGATTTGGTGGTTCAGTATCTTATAAATCGCTTCGTTTGAGTGGATTTTTTAACTACCGTTACAATTATGATGTTGTTAACAGAATCCGTATGACGACTTCTAATATGACTGATTTATCTAACCAAAGTACGGAAGTCTTGAGACGTTGGCATAAAGAAGGAGACGTGACGGATGTACCAAGAGCACTCTGGAGTGCTGGTTATAACTGGTTAGGGTCTAGTCGTTACGTAGAAGATGCGTCTTTTGTTCGTCTTAAAACGGTTACACTCAGCTATACGTTCTCGAAATCGGTACTTAGAAGATTACAATTGTCTTCGTTAAGAGCTTACGTGACAGCAGAGAACCTTCTTACTTTCACTAACTACACAGGACAAAATCCAGAGGTTCAGTTAAGAGGTTCTGATCCTTTTAGAATTGCAGAAGATAATGCCTTAACTCCAATCGGAAAAACCGTAACACTAGGATTATCAGTAACATTCTAACTGGTTCGAAACATTTAACACATAATTTATCAAAGCAATGTTAAAAAAAATATACCTACTTTTAGTAAGTGCGTGTGTGTGGTTATTACCAAGTTCATGTAGTTCATGGTTGGACTTAAAACCACAAGATGGCCTTATTCAAGCTGAATTTTGGAAAAATAAAGAGCAGGTTGCTTCGGCAGTAACAGGTTGTTACACCTCAATTATTAACGCAGGCTTACCCCAACGAGTGGTGCTTTTGGGAGAGTTAAGAGCAGATATGATGGCTCCAACTCCAAGGGCTTTTGTAGATGAAGATTATTTGGTGGAGTATAATATTTTACCTAGTAATTCATTTGCAGAGTGGGCTCCTTTTTACACGGTTATTAATACCTGTAATTCGGTTATTGAATTTGCTCCGACAGTACCAGCGTTAGATGATACGTATAAAGAAGCGACAATGAAAGCGGATGTCGCACAGGCTAAAGCAATCAGAGCATGGATGTACTTTTATCTAGTGAGGTTATACAGAGACGTTCCGTTGAAATTGAATGCTACCAATGCAGATGAAGATTTTACTCCATTGGCAAAGTCGTCTGGGGCAGAAGTACTTGCTCAGATTGAAAAAGACTTACTAGAAGCAGAAGCTGACATTCCTGTTACGTATGCAACGAATGAACGTACTCGTTCGAGAATAACAAAAGGGTTAGTGAATACACTACAAGCAGATGTCTATTTATGGATGGAGCAACCGCAGAAAGCTGCAGATGCTACTCAGAAAGTAGTTGATTCGGGGCTATATAAATTGAATACAGACTTTGCGGCTACTTTTTCAGGTAATACCCCAGAAGGAGTTTTAGAAATTGCTCATGGTTTTGACGTGACTGCACCTTACGCTTTTAATACAGCACCGCTTTATAGCATGTTCGGAAATGCAGCTGGTACAAATGGTGACAATACAAGACGTTTTATCGCTAGTGATTTTGTAGCTAGTGATATTTTACCAGATGATCCTGTTTTCTCAGACTCATTGGATAAACGCTCTGAAAGAACGTATAACTCAACTTCTTCCGTAATTCTTAAATATTCAAAAGGTGCACCTTCTGATCCATTTAATTTTATTATGTACCGTTATGCAGATGTCTTATTATTACAGGCTGAAGCTATGGCACTTTTGAATAGAGGAGCAGAAGCAATGCTCTTGGTAAAACAAATTAGAGACAGAGCTGGTGATCCGAGAATTACTCGTACAGCTATAGACGCAACTAAAACAGAAGATCTTCTAGATTATATTCTGGAAGAACGTGCAAGGGAGTTTGCCTTTGAAGGAAAACGCTGGTTTGATTTACTAAGGTTTGCTAAAAGGAATGATTACAAGCGTCTCTCTATTTTGACTGATGCTTTATCAAAATCCGTTCCTCCTGAACGTTTACAATCCGCTCTTGCAAAAGCGAAAGATCCTAATAGTCATTATTTACCAATTTATCTCAGGGAGATGAACACCAATAAATTGTTAGTTCAAAATCCTTTTTATAAATAATCATAAAATGAATAGCAGAATGGAAAAACTAACTAAATATATCGCAAGTGCTTTACTTGTCTTTGGAGTGTTGATTGCTTTTATACGATGTACTGATAATGTAGAGATCGATCCGAATACTACTACTACCAAGAATATGTATTCGTATATGAAAGAAAACACAGCACCATCATATAGCCAATTTTCGGAAGTTGTCGAAAGAGCAGGATATGAAGTATTTATGAATGCTTATGGTACTTATACCCTCTTTTTACCAACGGAAGAGGCAATGAAAGTATATCTCTCATCGGTGGGTAAAAACGCTGTGAGTGATTTGTCAAAGGTAGAAGCTCAAAATCTCGTTAAAAATCATTTAATCAGAGATACGCTGGGTTTATCAACATTTACAGATGGTAGAATTAATAAGCCAACTCTTGCGGGACAGTACTTATTATCAGGAGCTACGTTATCTGCTAATGAAGGGGCTAAAGTTACGATAAACAAGTTCAGTAGTATTGTAAAAAGTGATATACGTGTTGGAAATGGAATTATTCATATCATAGATAAGGTAATTGTGCCAGGGACTAAGACCTTAGCTCAATTGCTTGAAGAAAAAGCAGAGTACTCTATTTTTACTCAAGCACTAAAGGAAACAGGTTATTTTGATACACTCAACACTGTAGGGACTAAATTTATTACCCTTATTGCCGAGACAAATGATGTGCTAGGAAAAGCTGGTTTTGATTCTTATGCTAAGTTAAAGGCAAGGTACTCTAAAACAGGAAACCCAAAATTAATCGCTGATAGTTTGAACTTATATATTGCGTTTCACCTTATTGATGACGCAAAATATTTAGGAGATTTAGTTACAGCATCTTCGCATTTAACAAGAGTTTCAACAGAACCAACCCTTGTTAGTACTTCATTAGTAGGAGACTCTCTGTTACTGAACGATGAAGTATTTAATGGTCAAAGAGAAGTAGGGGTTGGCATAAATCGTAGTGCTAGTGATATTATTGGTATGAATGGGGTAATTCACCAAATACAAAAACACTATACGTTGAAAATTCGAAAACCTACTCGTATCGATTGGGACTTAACTGATTTTCCTGAGTTGAGAAGACTTACAAAAATTTTCAGAAAGGCGGATTATTATTTTACTACAGAAACTGTTGAGGGAATGTCCAGACATCGTGAAGGACAAACTCAGAGTCATCCACTAGGGTACAGATATAATGGAGCTCAGGGTTCTGTATCTACTAATCGTGACTGTGTGGAGCTTCCAATGGGCTTCACTCAATTTTCACAGCGAAATGCTTGGTACAAAATGAATACGACAATCATTCCTAAAGGAAAATACAAAGTTTGGGTATGTTATAGATATTTTAAAAGTGGTGCCAGCTCGAATAATCTAGGAATATCGTTTTTCTTGGATGATACATTTATAGGAACTCATAATATGATTTCGCAAGCACCAGTGGCTACTAACTCTGGAGAATTAGAGGCTCTTGGCTGGAAGTACTATATGTATCAAGCTCCAGTAGCTCCTGCTACTTTTGCAGGTGATCGAAATAGCCCAGGCAAAATGGTTGGATTTATTGATGTGAAGTTTACAGGTAAACATCGATTTGAATTTTCAGCCGTAAACGATGGTTCTCAAAGTATGTATATTGACATGATTCAGTTTATCCCTGTTAATGACAACCAAATTTCGCCTCGTTACAACATAGACGGTTCATTAGTTTATTAATAATAACGTGATGCTCATAGTAACGTTATGAGCATCACCATTCTTCTAAAGAAAATGACTATACGATATTCTTATTTATTGGTCTTGTGTATGGTGACGTTAAGTATGATCTCTTGCAAAAACTGGGATGATCGCTTAATGAGTACTAATGACAATGCGACCCAAACATTGATTGCTAAAGTATCTAGTCAGTCTGAACTTTCTACCTTTAAATCATTATTGGAGAAAACAGGATATGATAAATTGTTAGCATCATCCAAAAATTTTACGGTATATGCTCCTACCAATACGGCTTTGGCATCGTTAAGTACGAGTATTTTGAATGATACCAGTGCATTGAAAACCTTTGTCGGTAATCACATTGCTTTTCAAGCAAACGAAGTAAATGCAGCATCTACCACTACGCAATTGCTCCCATTGGTAAATGGAAAATACGTAAGTATGAGTGGTGACATGATTAATGGAGTTAAAGTAATTAGTTCTGTATTTGTAGGAAATGGAGTATTGAATACAATGGGAGGTTTTATTGAAGCCAAACCTTCCTTGTCTAAGTTTATCACAAATACACGAGGAAGTTACAAGCAAAATGGATTTGTTGCTGATAGCATTGCCAGAATTACAAAACTAGTTGGTGATTTATCTGACGAGTCGAAGCGTTATACTTATTTTGTGTTGACTGATGCTGCTCTAGCAACAGAAGTGGCGAAGTTAACACCGTACTATAAGGCAGGTGGAGATACAACCGCTATCGAGGCATCGTTGAATACGCTGAAGGACTTCGTGATTGAGGGTGATTATGCTTCAGATAAATTGCCAGCAACTATCACGTCAAAGTTGGGGGTAAAACTAACTATTGATAAGGCTGCAATTAAAGAAACCATCACTGTTAGTAATGGAACAGTCTATGTATTGGATAAAATAACGGTTAACCTTGCTGATAAGTTTAAATCGATTGTGGTGGAAGGTGAAAACTGGGCAGGTCTTAGAGTTGTTCCTACCACTACTTCGTATAATAATTTGAGTGCAACAGATAAGTTGAACTTTATGGGTAGAAGCGTACTTCCTGCCAATCTTACGACTACGATTGCTGCCATAAAAGACATGAAAGACCCTGTAAGTGGTAGGCTATTCAAACAAATTAAAGTAGTGGGTCATGGTGCATCTGGATTTTTTTTACGTTACTCCGTGCCAAACTTGCCTGTGATGAAATATAAAGTGTACTGGGTTGCCGTAAACGATTTGTATAACTCAAATACTGCGACTGCCGAAACTGCCACTTTTGCCATCTCTCAGAGATTAGTAATGGGAACAGCGACGAATACTAGTTTCCCTCTAACGGCTCTAACAGCCAAAAACTATTCGGAAGTACTGTTAGGAGAATATACACCTTCAAGATTTGGGAAGTTAGATATGTTTTTAACAGCTAATACGACAGGTGCTTTAGTACTAGATTATATCAGACTAGAACCAGTGCTTTAATATTTCACTCATTTATAATCGATAATCAATGAAGTATTTCATACAAAATATAAAAGTGTTTCCCAAAACGTACATTGCACCTGTGTTGATGGGAGGGTGGTTAGCTTTTGGGCAAGTAGCTATTGCTCAACAGAAAAAAATAGTCAAAAAAACACAAACAACGGTACCATCGAACCCAAAGAAAGGTTTTTCTTTAGAAGTAGAAGGGGTAGTCGTGAGTGCTAGTACCCAAAAGCCTATTTCTGGAGTACGTATATTCTATCGTGATCTAAGTGCTGTAATTACAAAAGAGGACGGTACTTTCAAGATAAAAGTACCTAATGATCAAGTCGTATTAGGAGTAGAAGGTTATGGTTATAAATCCTATGACGTAGCCATTAGAGGACAAAAGACGTTACGTATTGCTGTTTCGGACTTTGATGGTATTGAAAATACGTATAAACTACCTACCACGTCCGTTTCTGATTACTATCGTACCGATGCCGCAGGAAGTCTATCGCTGCCTGATAACTGGTCTGCCATCACAGAAACTCCAGATACGTACGTGCAGGGTAGAGTTGCAGGTTTACAAGCGATTCGTCGTTCAGGAACTGCCAATAGCGGTGCATTTTTGAACTTAAGAGGTTATAATTCAATTCAAGGAACAAACCGTCCATTGATAGTGATGGATGGGGTTATTTATGATGCTGCCATCTATGGGGAATCTACAATCAATAATTTCTTTGATAATCCTTTTAGCTATATTGACCCACGTGATATTACCAATATTACGGTCTTGAAAGATGCTTCTGCGGCGGCATTATACGGTACTAAAGCTGCTAATGGGGTCATTTTGATTACGACTTCTCGTGCTAAAGAATTGGGTACAAAAATTGATTTTGCTATGTATGGTGGAGTAAACACCACACCGGCATCGTTACCCGTAATGAATGCAGGTAATTTTAGAACGTATTTGAATGACTTGATGGTTTCTCAAGGATTATCTAACAGTCAGATACAAGCACAGGAATATATGAATGATAGTCCTAGCAGTCCTAATTATTATGCTAATCATAACGAAACGGATTGGCAAAAAAAGATTAACGCAGCTCGTCCTTTTGCCAATATGTATCTCCGCATTACGGGGGGGGATAACATCGCAAAATATGCGTTGTCGATGAATTATATGTCGAATAAAAATAGCCTCGAAGGTTCTACTTTAGAGAAATATAGTACTCGATTTAATGCCGATTTAAATCTTACTCGTCGTCTTACTGCGGCCGCCAATCTAAGTTTTGGCTATAATGAATCGACAAGTAGAGATTTGGGCTTGGCTTTAAAAACAAACCCGATTTATCTAGCATTAGTGAAATCACCGTTTTTAACGGATAAAGAACGTAATGTGGAAGGAGTATTCTCTCCTCGTTTTACAGATTCGGACGTGTTTAATGTTGGAAACCCTGTTGTAGCTGCTCAGAATGTGATAGGAGCTAACCGCTCATACCGTTTTCAAGGAATGTTAGATTTTAAATATAAACTCTCTGCCGCTTTGGATTTGGGAACTAACATTGCGGTTACTTTTGATAAAATCACAGAGAATCACTTTATCCCTAGTTATGGATTAGTGCCAGATACATTAAAGAATATTTTAGCAGAACGTGGAGCAAGTGCTTTAGCTAAAACGGTTTTTAATTTATATAACGAAACTTACCTAAGTTTCAACAAGACATTTGCCAATAAGCATGATTTTTCTGGTAGAACAGGAGTACGATTTATTAGTTCTTCTGCCGAACAAGACTTGATTTATTCGTATAATGCCGCTATCGACGAAATTACCTTTGTTCAAAATACTTCTCCTCTTTATAATCAGATAAAGGGCGGAGTAGGAAGCTACAATTGGTTGAACACTTATTTGAACGTAAACTATGGTTACGCAGGGAAATACTTCGTTAGTCTTAATGCAGCTTTAGATGGGTCTTCTCGTTTTGGAAAACAAATTGAATCTTCTGAAGCAGTAAAAATAGGAAGTTCTACTTTTGCTTTTATGCCTTCTGCTACCTTGGCTTGGGTACTTTCTTCAGAAAAGTTTATGCGTAATTCAGGCGTAGATTTCTTGAAATTAAGAGCTTCTGCTGGACGTGTTGGAAACGATGATATTGGAAATTATGCCTATCAAAAATACTTCACAGGGCAGAATTTACTCGGAATACAAGGGTTGGTTGTAGGAGCTGTAGCGAATCCTGCTTTGAAATGGGAAACAGTAACGAAGCTAAATGCAGGGTTTGATTTGGTTACATTAAAGCAACGTCTGTCTTTAAGTGTTGATGTATTTAGTCATAAAACGACGGATATGCTTGTTTACACGAAAGCACCTGTTGCATCGGGCTTGACTTCTTATTTATTGACCAATGAGGGAGCGATGAGTACTTCTGGAATTGAAGCTACTTTGAACCTAAAATTGATTAACAAACAGAAGGTTAAATGGGACTTAGGACTTACAATCGCTAAATCAGAAACTAAAGTAGATCAGTTGCCAGACAACTTTGTCGCTCCCAATGCTGCCTTTACGGGTGGAAGTTATGTGACGGCTGTTGGACAAGCTCCTAATGTATTTTATGGAACAGTGGCAAAAGGTGTTTATGCAACAGATGCTGAAGCTGCACAAGAAGGTTTAACAAACTTGCAAGCAAATGGCTCATATATGCCTTTTAAGGGAGGAGACGTACGTTTCGTAGATGTTAATGGGGATAAAATTATTGATGAAAAGGACAATCAAGTGATTGGTAATCCGAATCCTGATTTCTATGGTGGTGTAAATAACCGAATTACCTATAAAAATTGGTCATTGGATGCCCTTGTAAGTTTTGTATATGGTAACGAAGTTTATAATTATACGAGAAGAAAATTAGAATCAGGAGCTTCTTATGAAAATCAAACAAATGCCCTGATTAATAGATGGAGAACTCCAGGACAAATGACGGATATTCCAAGAGCAAATTTTGGTGACCCACTACAAAATGGACGTTTCTCTACTCGCTGGATTGAAGATGGTTCGTATGCTCGCTTGAGAACGTTAACATTGTCGTACAATTTCAACTTGAACAAAGAGTATTTAAAGTCTGTAACAATTTATGGAACAGCTAATAACTTACTTACCTTGACGAATTACTTGGGTTATGATCCTGAATTTAGTGCTACTAATTCATTGTATGGACAAGGAGTAGATAATATGCTAGAGCCAATCCAGAAGTCATTCCATTTAGGTATCAAACTAGGGTTGTAATTTACTCAGTATCAAATCCTAATAATTCAGTAGGAGCTACTTCTACTGAATTATTTCACACAGTTTTATTATAATTTTGAGATGAAATCAACGTTCACAAAAATATTTTTTTCATTGGGAGTTGCTGGACTATTAGTAGGAGCGTCTAGTTGTTCTTCACTGTTTGAAGAGCCAGCCCAAGAAGTGCTTGTTGCCTCACAAGCTTACAAAGATGTTAAAGATGCCGATGCTGCCATCATTGGTATCTATGGTAAATTTGTAGCCCTTTCTAAGCAACATACCGTTCTTAATGAGCTAAGAGCTGATTTGTTGGATGTAACTGGTAATGCAGATATGGCTTTGAGAGAAATCAATAACCATGATGTTAAAGAGGGTAATCCTTATGCTAATCCTCGTCCTTTTTATGAAGTTATTCTAAACACTAATGACGCCCTGAAAAACTTCAAAATTATGAAGGAATCAGGACGTTTGACTAGTGAGCAATACGAGCAACGCAGAGCCGATATTCTTACCTTGCGTTCTTACATCTATTTACAGTTAGGAATGCACTTCGGTAATGTTCCTTATGTGACAGAGGCACTGGAAACTGTGAAAGATGCTAGAGCGGTTGTTGATTTACCTAGATTGTCATTACCTGCCTTAGTCAAAGCATTAATCAAAGACATGGAAATGATTCCAGGTGCTGCGGAAATTCATTCCGTACAAAGTGCCTACTTAGACCCATATACTGCTGAAAATCCATTGGTTTTGAATGGCTTAGATACCTATGCGTCTCGTTTGTTTTTTATTAACAAACGTTGTTTATTAGGTGATTTATACCTTTGGGACAATCAATATCGTAAAGCAGTATTTCAATATAGAAATGCTGTGGGAGTAGAAAAACTAAATGGAGGGACTGAGTGGGAGGTATTAGAGCCAAACTTAAATGCCTCTGGTAATTGTTATAAGCTGACAGCAGTTGCCATGACTTCTGGGATGGGTTTAATCACTGTAGGGTACTCCAATGTGGCAGACGCTTCTACTTTACAAGACAATAATAATTTTAACTGGCGTTCAATATTTTCGAGAGATCGCTCATCTGCTGGTTCTAATGCTACATCATTCATTGGTAATGACCCTGAATGGTTGTGGATGTTACCTTTTGATAGCAGATTTTCGCCAGATAATTCATTTGTAGAGTTATTTTCACCTGTTACTTTAGGCGGAAGCTATTTATTGAAACCATCAAATGAAGCTATCGCTCTTTGGGATGCTCAAACTCAGATTAATAATATTCCCTATGATGCAAGAAAAATAATGTCTTGTAAAAAAATCAATGGTAGTGCTGACTACGTGGCAACTAAGCATTTATATTACTACTTAAATCCTTCATTGGATGGAACAGTGGGTTTAAACTCTTACTTGACCTCAAGTATTTACCGTAAAAATGGTCGCTGGTTCTTGAACAGAGCCGCTAATATTCACCTCAAAATAGCAGAAGCATCTAACAGAGATCAACGTTCACAGCTTGCTTATGCTTTGCTGAATAATGGAGTCAGAGGCAACTTCCCTGTGCCCAGTGGAACTGATGTGACAAACGTACATGGAATGGGTGATGTCGATCCTGTATATAAATTCGACGGAAGACTTGGGGATATTCCTCGTTATCGTGGTATTTGGCGTGATAATCTTGGAGTAAGGGGGAGAGCATACGTGAAAAATACAGATGCTTTTGCAACGATGAATACGGAGTCTATCGAAAACGCTATCGTGACAGAGGGGGCTTTAGAATTAGCTTTTGAAGGACACCGTTGGGGAGATTTAGTTCGTGTTGCTCTTCGTAGAAATGACCCTGCTTTCTTGGCAGATAAAGTATATAACAAATTGAAAAAAGCTAATAATCCAAATGCGGAGGCTGTTCGTGCCAAATTGATGGATCCTGCTAACTGGTATTTGCCTTTCAAAATGTAAGAAAACTTTTTAACCGCTTGTACTAATTAACAATGAAAAACCACTCCCTCATGCCTAAAACATAGAGGGAGTTTTTTTTGTTTATACAAAAAAAGGCAATTTCGTTAGGATTATTTCAATCATTTTGCATATTTGCTTTTGTGATAGGTGAATAGAACCTTTTTATGAAATAAACAGTTTTACGATTATAGAATTAAAACGATAGACAAATTATGTTTCCAAAAGAATTAAGCTCAGAAGAATTTAGAAAATATGCTGTTCATCATAGAGGGTTGAACGGCTTGGCAGTGGATCAATATATGAACATGGCGGGTGATGGTGCTGCAAACTTTGGTGGTACAAGCCGCCCATTTGTAGAGGATATGACTCAATATATCATTGAAGAACGTCCAATGCGTTTTGCTCAGATTGATGTCTTCTCTCGCTTAATTATGGATAGAATCATTTTTATGGGTGTTCCTGTAGATGATTATATGGCTAATATTATTGTTGCTCAGTTATTGTTCATGGAGTCAACAGATGCGAAGAAGGATATTATGATGTATATCAACAGCCCTGGTGGTTCGGTATATGCTGGTTTGGGTATCTACGATACCATGAACTATATCCGTCCTGACGTAGCTACTATCTGTACTTCATTGGCTGCTTCAATGGGTGCTGTATTGTTGGCTGGTGGTGCTGCTGGAAAACGTTCGGCTTTAGAACACGCTCGTATCATGATTCACCAACCTTCTGGTGGTGCATCAGGTCAATCTCGTGATATTGAAATCACGGCTCGTGAAATCGTTAAAATTCGTAAAGAATTGTACGAAATCTTGGCAAAACATTCAGGTAAATCGTTCGAAGAAATCGAAAGAGATTCAGATCGTGACTACTGGATGCGTGCGGAAGAAGCAAAAGAATACGGCTTGATTGACGAAGTATTAAGTCGTTAAGAATGAAGCGTTAAATGATTTTTTGAGAAATGCTTATTTCTGTTACCGCAGAGATAAGCATTTCGTCTTTTATAGGAGTTTAATTAAGAGGGTAAATACAAAATTTATAAATCCTTCGTACTTTTGTAAGTAGTATTAACGAATTGTCTGGTGCTTTGCATCTAATGAAATAGTCTAGCAACGCTTTCGTTGTGACAAGTATATGAAAAAACAACAAGCTCACTGTACCCTATGTGGTAGAGTTCAAAATGACGTGCAGATGCTTCTGCAAGGTGTAGATGGTCATGTTTGTAGCGAATGTATTGAACAAGCACATGATTTATTGAATGAGGAATTAAACGGCCCTGTCAAAGGCAAAGGTGCAAAAGTCAAAAAAGCTGCTTATAACGTAATTAAGCCGATGGATATGAAGGCATTCCTTGACCAATATGTAATCGGTCAAGATGATGCCAAAAAGCACTTGTGCGTGGCTGTTTATAACCATTATAAGCGTTTGATGCAACCTAAAATTGCCAACGATGATGTTCAGATTGAAAAATCCAATATCATTATGGTAGGTGAAACTGGTACGGGAAAAACCTATTTGGCAAGAAATATTGCCAAAATGCTTGATGTGCCGTTTTGTATTGCCGATGCTACCGTATTGACTGAAGCGGGTTATGTGGGTGAAGATGTAGAAAGTATCTTGACTCGTTTGCTAATGGCGGCTGACTATGATGTGGAAAAGGCTGAAAAGGGAATCGTTTTTATTGACGAAATTGATAAAATTGCTCGTAAGTCAGATAATCCTTCTATCACTCGTGATGTCTCGGGAGAAGGCGTACAACAGGCTTTATTGAAGCTATTAGAAGGGGCTGTGGTTAATTGTCCTCCACAAGGAGGTCGCAAGCACCCAGACCAGAAAATGATTGCGGTAAACACCGAAAATATCTTGTTTATTTGCGGAGGTGCATTCGACGGGGTGAAGCGTCACATCACCAAACGTTTAAATACCCAACCGATTGGCTTTAGTAAAGATGCGACGTTCTTCGATGAATTCGATGACAGTCATATCATGCAGTATGTAAACGCTCAAGATTTAAAATCGTTCGGCTTGATTCCTGAATTGTTGGGACGTTTACCTGTGATTACCTATTTGAATCCTCTTAATAAGAGTACGTTGTTATCTATCTTGACAGAACCTAAAAATGCTCTAGTTAAGCAATATGATAAGTTATTCAAAATGGAAGGTATTGATATAACCTTCTCGGATGAAGCCTTAGAATATATTGTTGAACAAGCAATGGAGTATAAACTCGGAGCAAGGGGCTTACGTTCTATCTGTGAAGCGATTATTACGGATGCAATGTTTGAACTTCCTTCCCAAACTGAAATTAAGGAGTTTGTTGTAAGTCTAGATTACGCAAGAGAGAAGTTTGAGCGTACTACCTTCCATCAAATGAAAAAAGTATCATAACAATACGACTGGTACATAGAGGTTGTTTTTGGTGTATAGTAAGTACAAGGTTCACAACCCTGATACCTTGGTACTTAATCCATCAGAGACAACCTCTATGCATTTATTATAGAGTGTGACATTAGAATTTCAATCTTCAAAAAACCTTATAGGTTTTCAAAACCTATAAGGTTTCGTTCCAAGAGGTTCTGTCGCAGTCTATACATCACATGATTTAAAACCTAAAATTTATGCGTCTTATTCAACAATTACCCTATTTTTTATTGGGTGTTCTACTATTAGCATCTTGCTCTTCGTCTAAACATTTTTCTTTCCAAGCTGTTCCACATCAGAGAGCGATAGCGAAAAATGAGGCAGCTTCACTTGTGAAAGTTCATTCTGATTCTTTGCAACGAGAAAAAATGAGTATTGAGCAAGAAATAACGGTTTCAAGTCCAGTTTTTACAGCTTCTTCCTCTACAAAGGCAGAGCATGGCATAATTTTGGCTAACAATGTTCATGAGAAGTTAAAGCAAGCAAAACTTACTTTGTTAAAACAAGAGAACTTCCAACAGGTCTCAGGCACTCGTAAAATGAATATGGTGGAGCGAGTTGTCTTAAAAAAAGTCTTGAAATCTGCTCAGAAAAAAGCATTTTTTACGAGTTATTCAAGTTACCAAGACTGGAATCAGAATCTTAAAATTGGTCTCATATTACTTGCTGTCGGCGTTGCTTTAACTATTTTGGGCTTGGGACAGATAGGTGGTCTGGCGGCCTTAGTCGGCTTAATATTTTTAATTATTGGACTGGTGTCTAATTTGTAGATGAACACAAGAAAAGTAATCGTGCTACTACACGGTTTAGGTGAAGATGCGAGTATCTGGAACGGCTTTGTTCCATTTTTACAGAAAGAATATCAGTGTATTGTTCCTGAATATGCCAATTTTACAGGAATGCACTCGATGGACGATTATGCAGAATATATTTATGATTTGGTAGTCGAAACAAAAGGAGTTGAACAATGTACACTCATTGGGCATTCAATGGGAGGGTATATTGCTTTGGCATTTGCTGAAAAGTATCCACAGATAGTTACGGGTTTAGTGATGTTTCATTCAACTGCCTATCCTGATTCGGAGGAGCGAAAAGAAATTCGGATGAAGCACATTGAGTTCTTAGAAAGTCATGGCTTAGATTTATTCTTACGCAGTTTTGTTCCAAACCTTTTTTCTGAAGAGTTTGTAGAGCTTTATCCTGATGTCATTGAAAAGCAACGTAAAGAAGCCCAGCGACTAGATATATCAGGTTTTATCTCTGCCATTCGGGCAATGCGTACTCGTCCTAACCGATTAGTAGTACTTCAAAATGCAATTTACCCTGTGGGTTACATCATTGGGAAAAAAGATAAAGCTATTCCTTTAGCAGACGCTCTATTGCAGTTAGATACCTTAACTAATCCTGAGGTTTTACTATTAGATGACGTAGGGCATTTGGGAATGTTGGAAGCACCCGATGAATGTCTCGCTTTTCTGAGAATGTTTTTAAGAGCGATATAAAAAAAAGAGCTACTCGAATTTCGAGTAGCTCTTTTTTATTCTTTAGGAAACCCTTGAATTAGAATTTATCCCAGAACAATTTAGTTTGTACTTTGTCAGAACCGATTGCAGCAGAAGCTGCTTGCCAGTTGACTAAATTCAACGTTTGCTCTCCTACAGGGTAGGTAAAACGTACAGGAATATCAGCATACGTTTTGTTAACTGGTAGGTTGAATTTAGGCCAGTCTAAACGTCTCCATTCAGTCCATGCTTCAAACCCACGGTTATATAACGCAAGATATTTCTGAGTACCAATTTTTTGCTTGTAATCTCCTGTTGCAGTAGTATAAGCTACAGTTGGTTTTGCTAAGTAAGCCGCAGCATCTCCAGCATTCCAGTAAGCAAATGATGCTGTAACTCCTTGCTTATAGAAGCTTTCAGCAGTACCGCCTACACTGAATCCACGAGCTGCTGCTTCAGCTAACCCGAATGAAACTTCTGCATAATCCATGATTACTCCTTCAAGCGTAGGAGATGTAATTGCTGTGCCTATTGCCGAGAAGTTTGTATAGTTACCACCTGCAGCATAAGGACCACCTACATATTTACCATCCAATTGAGTGAAGTAGATAGCACGACGTGGATCTTCAAGCGTATTCATGATGTCAACGATTGTGTTCGCAGGAACATAATCTTTACGACCACTTTGTACTAAGTCAATCCAAATAGGGTTTGTATTAGGAAGAGACCCTTCATAGCTAAGTTTTGCATTGTCAGCATTCGACGTTAACGCTCCTTTAGAAGCTGCTTCGATTAATGTTTTTGCTGTAGCAGGATCTGCATCCACTAATGCTAAACCAATCTTCAATTTCAAACCATTAGCAAATTTTTTCCATTTTGTCATGTCGCCAGCATATACTAAATCGCCAGAACCAAATGAATCGCCGCTTGTATTAATACCAGCAATAACAACATCCAAACGTTTTGCTAAGTCTAAGTAAATAGTTTTAGCATCGTCATATTTAGGATTTACATTAGCAGGGTTAAGAGCCTGAGAATACGGAATATCACCGAACGTGTCCACTAATACTTGGAATGTATAGATATTCAACAATTCGATTACTAATAATTTATTAGCTTTTGCAACTTTACCTGCATCACCGATAGCAGATTCTGCTGTAACCAAAGTAGTAGCTTCTTTTAAGTTACCTAATGCTCTTCTGTATAAACGATCCCAAACTGCATCAGGAATTTTACGAGTAGTAATATCGTAGTTACTTTCGTCAGTATAAGTGGTTTCTGTCCATTGTTGAGCCATTAATCTGAAAACGTTTAAGTTAACGCTTGTATTAACCATTTGCTCAAAAAGGCTCGCTTCTGCTGCTGCAAAAACCGTTGCCGATGGAACTGACCCAGAACTTGGGCGTTTAATATCTGTATTCAACTGCTCAAGATTGCTCTCGCACGAAGTTGCCAGAAGTGCTATTGTTAAAAGTGATATGATTCTTTTCATTTGAGTAAATTTTAGAATGTCGCTAGATGAAATTCTCTTATGCTACTTACTGAATAGTGCTTACTCAGTAAGTAGCAGTGAGTCAATAATCAGAGAATTTTAATTAGAACGAGAATTTAAGGCTACCACCAATCTCTCTAACAGAAGGGTAAACCCCTGACTGCCATCCTGAAAGGTTACCTGATGTTAAACCATCCTCTGGGTCAGCATACGGTAAGTTTTTGCTGATAATCCAAAGGTTACGTCCAACCGCTGATAAAGTAGCTCCTTTGATGAAGTTTTTACCACCAAATAACGATGTTGGTAATTTATATGTGATAGTTACCTCTCTTAATTTTACATAACTTGCATCATATACAAAGCCACCTGCTGGGTTTCTTCTATAGCCAAATAAACCATAGTTTTCGCCACTAACACGTTTTGTATTTGGAGTACCGTCTGCTAATACACCAGGGGCGATATATCCACCACCATCAGCAATTGCACTTCTTACTGGCTTGCCTAAATCGTTCAATGGAACAGTTTCAGCATATAAACCTGTTGCTAAACCATAGTATTGATCAAGTGAGAATACACTACCGCCATTTTGAATATCAATCAAGAAACCTAAAGACAAGTCTTTATATGTAAGGGTGTTGTTTACACCCATTTTCCAATTAGGTGTTACATTACCAATTACGCTTGTTGCGTCCGTTTGAGCATAATACCCTGTAGAAGCCACTACTTTTTGTCCATCTTTGTAAACAAAGTTTGTTCCTTTCAATACACCATAAGGCTCACCAACTGTTGCATTTAACGTTACACCACCACCGAATGCTGCTAATTGTAAGTTACTTACACCATCGTATAATTCAACCACTTTGTTACGGTTGATCGTATAGTTCACTGTTACTTTCCACGACAAATCTTTTGTTTGTACTGGAATTGCAAATACTGAAGCTTCAATACCTTTGTTTTCAATAGTACCAGCATTTACATATTTCTTATCATATCCAGTTGATTTAGAAATCGCAACGTCCATGATTTGGTCGATAGAAAGGGTTCTGTACGCTGTTACATCAAAGCCAATTCTGTTCTGTAAAAACTTCATCTCTAAACCGATTTCAGTACTTTGAGTACGTTCTGGTTTAAGATCAGGGTTATTTTGGATAGAACTAATTGCAAATAATGATTGTCCTCCAAATGCATCTCTTGTACCTGCACTAATGTTAACAGGCTTCACATACGTATTTAATAAACGTTGAGCAGGTGCTGTGTTTGCTACTTCTGCATAGTTTACTCTTAATTTACCAAATGACAATGCTGGTAAGCTTTTGCTTAATTGATTTGAGAAAATATAAGCAGCAGACACAGATGGATAGAAATACGTATTATTTACAACTGGTAAAGTAGATGAAACATCTCTACGAGCCGTAAGATCCAAGAATAGCTCATTCTTGTATCCTAAAGACGCACTTGCAAAAACACCTTCTTGGTAGATTTGATATGCGTTTTCTGAAGGTGCACTAATAGCCGAAGCAGAGTTTGATAATGAATAAATACCCGGAACAACTAAACCCCCTTGAGTACTTGAGTAGATACTAGCTACTTCATTATTACGAATGTTTAAACCAACCAATCCTTTAATATTGAAATCTTCCGTAATATCTTTGTTGATGTTACCAATCAAGTCATAGTTGATTTCTCTGAAAGTACGGTCATAACGAGAGTACATCGCTGTTGCATCGTTGTTAATAGAACCAACTGCTACTCTTTCTTCTTGAAGTTCATTGTATGTATCTAACGAGATACGGCCAGTTACATCAATATCTTTTGTGATTTTGTATGTTAAAGCGGTATTACCGAAAATACGATTTCTCCAGTCTGTTTCGTAGTTGTTTGCACGTTGCCAGTAAGGGTTATCCCAATAGATAGGCTTTAAGTCTGAAGGGTCTGTCCAGTTCCAAGTGATGTTTTGTCCTGTTCTTTCAAATGCTGATTTCAAATCCAAAATGTCAACGTTTGTTTGATACCATTGACGGAAACTTGACATGATGTTATCTGAATAACCATTGCTATAACGCCCTTTTGCATCTTGACGAACGTAGTTGATGCTTGTAGTAGCTGTTAACTTCTTGCTGAAATCGTGAGATCCCGAGAATGAGAAGTTATTTTTTTGTAAGCTACTATTTGGTAGAATTCCTTTTTGATCAAAACGAGTGTAAGACATACGGAATGAGCCGTTTTCTGATCCACCATCTAATGAAATACTACCATTGAATGTAGTCGCATCATTGAAGAATTTATCAGGAGTATTTTGGGCAGCAGTCCAAGGACTTGTTTTTCCAAATAATGAAGAAGATGGGTCGAATGAACGCCAGTCATATACTTGTTTAGTCGCATCAAAAGCAGCACCCCAAGAAGCATCTTCTCCCATTGGAACTACTAAATCATCTGTTCCATCGCCGTTGATATCACGGTATAAGAAACGAGAAGTTGGATCTTCGTAATACAAACCGTATCCACCACCATATTGGTTTTGGTATTTAGGGAATGTGCTTTTATCGATTGTTCCAACACTGTAACCAGCACTTACTGATACACCTAATCCTTGGTTTTTAGCACCTTTTTTAGTTGTAATCATAACAACACCATTTGCAGCTCTTGAACCGTATAGTGCTGTTGCAGCTGCACCTTTCAAGATGTTGATTGAAGCAATGTCATCAGGGTTAATATCTGATGCCGCATTACCATAATCATAACCACCACGACCTGTTGAAGTGTTTGTAGAAGTCGTATTTGAGTTATCTACTGGTACACCATCTACAACGAATAAGGCTTGGTTGTTACCTGTTAATGATTTGAAACCACGTACAACGATGTTTGTTGAAGCACCCATGTTGTTGTTACGTTTGATTTCAACCCCAGAAACTTTACCTGACAACGAGTTGATGAAGTTACTTTCCTTAGCTGTATTAACGGCATCACCTTTTACCTCTTGCGATGCGTATCCTAGTGATTTCTTCTCTCTAGACACACCCAAAGCAGTTACCACTACCTCTGATAACGTTGCAGTACTTGATACCAATTGTACATTGATTACCGATTGAGAACCTACCGCAATGGTTTGTGATACGTAGCCTACAGAAGAGAATATCAAGTTAGAACCATTTCCTGTCGAAATTAAGAAAGTACCGTCACCACTTGTGATTGTTCCTTTGTTGGTTCCTTTAACCGAAATGTTAACGCCTGGCACAGGTGAACCATCTTCCGAAGAGGTTACCTTTCCTGTTACTTGCCTAGTTTGTGCTGCCACTTGCCCTATTAGAGCAAAAAACAACACGGTGCTAATCAGTAATAGTTTTCTCATGTTTGTTTTTAGTTTTAATTATTTGATGGAAAATTCTTTCGCCCAACAGTTGCAAGCCGTAGTAAATTTAATTACTAGAAAATTTGACTTTATCTACTGCATTTGGGCATTTGGGTTATGACTAGGAAATGATATGTGTACTACATAATCACTTCTCAATACATACGATGTCAACACGTTTTAACAGATAAGGAGTTGAGTATTATTGAAACCTAAATAGTTATAATTACCCGTATCAGTACAAGTTAGTATTTAAGGAGATTTAGAGAAAAATAGAAAAAGCACCATGCTACCACTATGTAAGGTATAGTGGAAAAGTACAAAAAAAAGAGTCCCTGAATGATTAAAGGATGACTTCCCTTAGGAAGTGTGAACATACAATGCTAGATAGTTTTTTCTTTGTTGTGTAGTAATAAAATACCGAACATTTATCCTGTCAATGTGGATAGTAGTTTTAAGCTTGTTGACCGTGTTCATTAGTTTATATTCTATGCTAAAAATCGTTAAAAACCTTGATGAGAGGATAAGTAATTCTACTTGCTTAATGATTTCTTTACACAGTGTTTTTAGTTTGTTGATTCAAGTTAGCGAACAAATTGGTAAATGCAAAACTTTTTCCATCAAAAAGTCCAAAATTCGATAATTTTATTTCGGGAATTACTAATAATGCCATAAATGATAGTGTCATGTAGGGAGAAGTCAGTTTACTACCTAACTGTTTTGCAAATTGGTCGATCTTTGAGTAGTTCTCTGCAACGCTATAGCCTTCTTCGCCAGACATTAGTCCACCAATTGGGAGGGCTAACACCTTTTCTACCCCATTTTTATCCACTGCTGATACTCCTCCTTGAGCTTGTATCAATAGGTTAATGGCCTTGCAAATGCAAGAGTCATCCACCCCTACAGCGATGATGTTATGCGAATCATGAGCTACTGTTGACGCAATTGCTCCTTCAAATAATCCAAAATTTTTAATGAATGCAATGGCTGGTTTTTCTGGTTTATATCGGTTCAAAACCACGATTTTTAGCACATCTTGTTCAATATCGCTCACTACACAGTTTTCTACGATTTTAGCATCATAAATTCCTGACTTGGTAATAAGTTGACCGTCGATTGCTTCAATCACATTGATCTTTGTTCCTAGTGCTTCAACCTCAAAATCGCTTGCTGTTGTTAGTTGACATTCAAATTGGTTAACCACTTCACTTGGCAGGTTTTCGATAAGTGTTTCCCCCGCATCGCTTACTAGTTGACCATTTAAATATGTTTGAATAATCCTAAATTCTGTAAGATTATTAATAATGACAAAGTCGGCATAATCTCCCTTACGTAACAGTCCAACAGGTAGTTGATAGTGTGTAACAGGATTTACACAGGCAACTTGTAAGGTCTCAAACAAGAGATCTGGATATTTTGCTAATGCTCTCTGAATTAACTGATTGATATGGCCTTCTACTAGGCTATCTGGGTGTTTATCGTCCGAACAAAACATTAATTGTTCAAAGTGTTCGGGAAGTAAGTCAATTAACGCCTCAAAGTTTTTAGCAGCAGATCCTTCTCGAATAAGAATTTTCATACCATATTGTAACTTGTCGAGTGCTTCTTCAATCGTAAAACATTCATGGTCTGTCTGACAACCTGCTTCGATATAACGTTTGGCGGCTTCGCCTCGTAGTCCTGGTGCATGACCATCTACTGGTTTCGCAAATTGTTGGGCTAAGGCTATTTTTGCCATCATATCGGGGTCTTGATTTAAAACGCCAGGGAAATTCATCACCTCAGCCAGATAGCCTACTTCAGTGTAGTTTTCGAAGAGATATTGAATGTCTTCGGGCGTAATGGTTGCTCCTGCTGTTTCGAACGTTGTAGCAGGTACGCAGGATGGAGCTCCAAAACAAAACTTAAAAGGTGTCTTGCGGCCATTATGAATCATGTATTCTACGCCTTCTTTTCCGAGTACATTTCCGATTTCGTGTGGGTCAGAGACCGTCGCTACAGTACCATGAACTACCGCCAAACGAGCAAACTGAATGGGAGTGAGCATTGAGCTTTCAATGTGTACGTGAGCATCTACGAAGCCCGCACAGATGTAAGGATAATTTGGGTTTATATTAGGGGATAGTTCTTGAATACTTTCAATCTTTTTTCCCTCAACTTGGAGTGAACCAAAAAATATTTTTTTGTTGAATATATCAATGATATTGCCTTCTATTTGCATATTGCTACTGTTTTGAATTAGTATAATCTGTTAACTTCTTACCAAGTTAGCTATCTTTACATTAAATAGTATACCTCATGAAAAAAATCATTATTGCTCTTGACGGACATTCAAGTTGTGGAAAAAGTACGACTGCTAAACGGGTAGCGGCTAAATTAGGCTATGCTTTTATAGACACAGGAGCGATGTATCGAGCAGTTAGTCTATATTTTCACGAACATCATATTGCCTTGACGAATCCGATTGAAGTTGCTAAGGCATTGGAAAACATTCATATAACATTTCAGTTTAATGAGGATAGAGGAGCAAGTGATGTTTTTTTGAATGGGCTTAATGTGGAAGCTGAAATTCGTAAAATGTATATCTCGCAATTAGTGAGTGAGGTAAGTGCGATTACGGCTGTTCGAAAATCAATGGTCGCTCAACAACAAAAAATGGCAAAACATCGTGGAGTTGTCATGGACGGAAGGGATATTGGAACAAAGGTTTTCCCTGATGCAGAGGTGAAGGTCTTTATGACTGCTGATCCTGTTGTCCGTGCTGAGCGTCGTCAGAAGGAGTTATTGGATAAAGGGGAAATCATTGATTTAGACGAAATTTTAGAGAACCTCCAAAAGCGTGATATTATTGACTCCACTCGTGAAGAAGGCCCTTTGTTACAAGCAGCCGATGCTATTTTGATGGATACGTCTTTTATGACCTTAGAAGAGCAGGTTGAATTTGTCATTCATCAGCACGACGCAGCATTGTCAAAATAGGTTTTAGATTAGTTATAAAATTACCCATTTTCAAACATCTATTCTTTTGGAACAGTATTCTTCTGATTTTGTAATCGTAGGGCAGGGCTTATCGGGTTCTGTATTGGCTTATTCACTTTGGAAACAAGGGCAGTCGGTTATCGTGCTTGATGATCCGAGTATGGCTTCTTCGTCTAAAGTTGCAGGAGGTATTTATAATCCTGTGACGGGTAAAAAGTTGACAAAGACTTGGATGGCCGATGAACTATTTCCTTTTTTAGCTTCCTTTTATACAGAATTAGAAGAAGTACTAGGGGATTCCTTTTTTTATCCCTTACCTATTTATCGTCCCTTTTCAAATGTTCAGATTCAAGACATTTTTAAACAGGAGGGAGCTACGGACGGCTTTGCTGGTTTTGGAACGGTTCAGTTTGACGGAGAGGCTTATCAAGAATTGGTGCAATATGAGTTGGGAGGCGTAACGACAAGTCATTCGGGGTGGTTAGATTTACCCAAAATGCTCAAGGCATTTCGTTCGTTTTTTCTCGAAAAAGGTATTTTAAAAGAAATTCAGCTCAACTTAAACAACGTTTTGCCTGAGCAACTGGTCTATGAAGAGGAGGGTTTACAAATTAGTTTTAAAAAACTCATTTTTTGTGAAGGAGACCATGCTCGACATAATCCATTTTTTAATTGGTTGCCCTTTACTTCGGTGAAAGGAGAAGTATTAACCGTGACGATGGAACAAGATTTTGAAGAAATCATAAATCAGGGTGTGTTTGTGATTCCATTGGGCAATCGGCATTATAGAGTGGGAGCAACCTACAGTTGGCACTCGCTCGATGGAATTCCTACCGAGAGTGCTAAAGCAGAGTTATTAACCAAGTATAAAAAGTTGATGAAACCCGACTGTGAAGTCATTGAACATTTGGCAGGTGTAAGGCCAGCCACCAAAGATAGGAGACCTTTTTTAGGACTTCATCCTAAGTTTTCACAGTTGGCTATTTTTAATGGAATGGGTTCAAAAGGCGTGTCTCTTGCTCCTTATTTTGCCAAAGAAATGGCTGATTTCTTATTATCAGAAAAAGAACTTAATCCAGAGGTCAATATTAATCGGTATGTTTCGTTTTATACGGAGTGAAATGGCTAAATTGGTAAATCATTTCGTAGTTGCCTACCCTTCATGTAAAAGGGAGGATGGCATATTTTTCTTATGAAAAGCTCATTTCAAGATGTTGATAGGTGAAGGATGCGTTTTGGCGTTCCGACTATGCGTCCTAGTCAATACCATTGAGAACAACTGACATTATAATCAGATGAAAAAAGGATTACTCTTGTTTCTAATATTCCTTTCTGGAATTATTCAAGCACAAAACCATTTCCCGACGCAAGAACCGTTCGGGAAAAACCGTATTCAATACCGTTCATTTGAATGGAAAGTACTTACTACACAAAATTTTGAAATCTATTTCTACGATGGTGGTCAGGAAACGGCAACACTTGCTGCAAATTTGGCAGAAAGTGAGTTTGACCGTGTGACTGATATTATTGGTTATTCTCCTTTTACAAAAACCAAGCTTTTTATCTATACCTCTGTTCAAGATTTAAACCAAAGTAATGTAGGTTTGAGCTTGGGGAGCGACCGTCAGGTACATGAAGAAAACCTAGCGAAGGCTCGTATCGAATTGGCATACTCAGGAAATGCTCTTGATTTCAAAAAGGATATTGTACGTGAAATGGCTAAAGTGTATGTGTACGATATGCTTTACGGCGGTAGCTTGAAGGAGTCTTTTCAAAACTCACTTTTATTGAGCGTTCCTGAATGGTTTACCAGTGGTATTGCTGCCTATATTGCAGATGGTTGGACTACCGAAATGGATGCCTACATGAACGATGCCATTCAGCAAAAGTATATTCGCAGACCTAGTTTAACTAAAGGACAAGAAGCAACGCTTGTTGGGCAGTCAATCTGGAACTTTATTGTAGAACGCTACGGCAAAGATAATATCTCCAATATCCTGAACCTTACTCGAATCATTCGTAACGAACAAACCTCTGTAGCGAGTACGCTAGGGCTGTCGTATGTGCGTTTCCTGAAAGAATGGCGTGATTATTATTCGGACGGGCTAATTTTATTGAACAGTAAATATCAAGCTCCAGCCTTAACGTACGCAGTGCTAGAGAAAGATATGAACAGTTTGGATAAAATAAATTCCTTCAAAATCAATGCAGAAGGTACGTTACTTGCTTATTCTCAAAACGAATTGGGGCGTGCCACCGTGACCGTCATGAATCTGAAAACAAAAGAGAAAGCAACGGTTTTCACTACGGGTCACAAAACATTACATCAGTCAATTGATAAACATACACCGCTATTGTCTTGGACTAAGGGCGGAACATTAGCCATTGTTTATGAAGAGGAGGGGAAAGTAATGCTGAATCTTTATACCGATGTTTCTGAAAAAGATTTAACAGGAAAGTATGCTGCTCGTAAAGCACTTGGAGGTTTTACACAGGTTACCGATTTTGATATTAACGACAACGGAACAAGTATCGCTCTAAGTGGATTGAAGAAAGGGCAAAACGATTTGTATCTCTTTGATGTGGCTCGTGGTGGAGTGAAACAACTGACCAACGACCTATTTGATGACCTTAGTCCGCAATTTGTAGGAAATGCAGGAAAGTTGATATTTGTGTCTAACAGAAAACGAGATTCGCTCAATGTGGATAAACCGACTTTTAAACAGTTGGCAAGTCAATACAATTTATGTTTACACGATGGCAAAGAGAAATCTGACGTGGTGAAAATCTTAGTAGATTCGCTCGGAACAATCTCGAAGCCTGTTGTGGCAGATGGAGGAACTGTTTATTTCTTGAGCGATGAGAAAGGGGTTAAAAACATTTATCGCTTGATTGCTGGAGAAAATAGCCCAAATCAGGTGAGTATTTTCAGAACGGATGTGAATGATTTTGACTATACTCCTAAAACAAACAGTTTGGTATATTCTTTCCTAGAAAACGGTAAAGAGGTATTGGCATATTTAGCTACACCTGATTTAGGTATTAAAAATCAAGCCATTTATAGCCAACGCAACGTTCGACTGTTTGGTATTACGCAAGAGGTAGAGAAATCGCCAAACGATACCAAAGTTGTTGCTACTTTGCCCAAAGCTAATGAGGTAGAGTCTATCAAACCAAGTGTATTTAACTTAGAAAAAGGGGAAATAGACACCGATAACTATCAGTTTGAAACATCGAATACAAAGACGACATCAACCACTCCGAATACGACTCCTAATACGTCTAAAACGGATAAGAAAACAAAGGTGGAAAAACTTTCAGCAAGTCGTCTTAATAAAAAAGATAATATCAAAATAAAAGGGCCAGTGGACTACAATAATCCTTTTGTGGTAAACGGAACAGAAAGTGATTTTGTGGTAGATCCCCTTCCTCAACGAGGTATAGGGCTTCGTGGAGCTTTGAATATGAATGATTTATTGGAAAATCATCACCTCAAAACGGGAATGTTTATTACGCCCAATCTTAAAAATCTTGACCTTTGGGCAGAATATGCCTATTTAGCAAAACGTATTGATTACAAAGTACGCTTTGATCGTCGAGTTACTGCTGAAGAAACAGATTCCACGAATCGTAAGTATAAATTTAACCGTTTGGCATTTTCGGCTTCTTATCCATTCAGTACCAATGCTCGCTTAACATTTACGACTTCCTATACCGTAAATCGTTTTCAGGATATGTACGAGTTAAATATTCCTGATAAAGTGGCTGATTATGCTGGGGCAGGACTAGAATTTGTTTTTGATAATACCATCAGTTATGGTTTAAACCAACTCGCAGGAACTCGTTTTAGAGCTCGTTTAGAGAACTATTTAGGAATGGCAAGTAAACAAGATGGATACGGTAAGTTTTATATCGACTTGCGTCATTATCAACGTTTTGGGAAAGGATTTACCCTAGCAGGACGATTATCGGGCGGAACTTCTTTTGGAGAATCTGCCAAACAAACCGTAATGGGTGGAATGGATAATTGGTTGAATTGTACCTACGAAACTAGAAATAATGTAAACAATCCATTCAATACCAACAATACGAGTGGCGATTTATATTTGCTAGATTATTCAACGCCATTGAGAGGCTTTAATGCTAATAAAATGTCTGGTACAAGTAATGTTTTGGTGAATTTAGAAGCTCGTTTACCGATTGCGAAGTATTTGTACAATGGACCAATTCATGATAACTTCTTCAAGAATTTACAGTTGATAGCTTTTACCGATATTGGTACTGCATGGACAGGTACAAACCCTTTTGCTCGTAAAAATGGGTTCAATACCTACGAATTGCCAGCAACTACCTCATCAGGAAGTTCTGCTTATCGTGTAACTGTGACCGACTTTAGAAGTCCGTTCTTGATAGGTTATGGATTTGGTGCTAGAACAACCGTTTTGGGCTATTTCTTCAAGTTTGATTTAGCTTGGGGTATCGAAGATAAAACGATAAAAACACCTGTCAGCTATTGGACATTAGGTTATGATTTTTAGGGAATTAACGCTAAATTGCATAATGAATAGCATTTGAATTCACGTTCAAATGCTATTTTTTTATAGACTAATTGATTACAAAATGGAATTAGAAACGATTGAAGTAACAACAATTGTGCCTCTTTTACAGAGAACACACGCTGCTTCGGCGGCGGTAAGACGCTTGACGAACGAGCAGAAAAAAGCAATTTTGTTCCGTTTGGCGGAGGTATTGGTGGAAAATGAAGCTCAGATTATGGTCGAAAATCAAAAAGATTTGGATCGTATGGACAAAAAAGACCCCAAGTATGACCGACTTCTATTAACGCAAAATCGCATTGAAGATTTAGCCGAAAGTATGAAGGACGTTGCCAATTTACCCGACCCCACAGGGGAATTGTTGTTAGAAAAGCAGTTAGCAAATGGCTTATCAATCAAGAAAATAGCAGTTCCAATGGGTGTTATTGGGGTGATTTTTGAATCAAGACCAAACGTAACGGTGGACGTAACGGCTTTGTGCTTGCGTTCGGGAAATGCCGTTGTATTGCGTGGTGGTTCAGATGCTTTCGATACCAATACCTATTTGGTAAGCTTAATCCATCAAGTATTGCGTGAATTTGGCGTAAATACAGATTGCATTACGCTATTGCCTACGGACAGAGCCTTAGTGAAGGAGTTACTAACCGCAGTGCGTTATGTTGATTTGATTATCCCAAGAGGGTCGGAATCCTTGATTCAGTTTGTTCGCCAAAACTCGCTCGTTCCAACGATAGAGACGGGGGCGGGTGTGTGTCATACGTATGTAGAAAGCACGGCAAACCTTGAAAAGGCAGCAGCCATTGTTGTAAATGCAAAGGTAACTAGACCATCGGTTTGTAATTCCCTAGACACCGTGATTGTGGATAAAGCGGTTGCGGCTTCGTTCTTGCCCATGTTAGTGCAAGATTTTATCAAATGGAATGTAGAAGTATTTGCTGATGAAACGGCTTACGCAATTTTGCAAGAAGCTAATTATCCTTACTTACAAAAGGCGGTAGAAGCTGATTTCGGAAGAGAATTTTTAGATTATAAATGCTCGATTAAAATCGTGGACGGTTTAGAAGAAGCCTTGGCACATATCAATGCGTATTCGTCTCGCCACTCAGAAGCAATTATTACCGAAAACAGTGCTTTAGCAGAGCAGTTTATGTTTGAAGTAGATGCCGCAGCGGTGTATCAAAATGCGTCCACTCGTTTTACGGATGGCGGTCAGTTTGGACTAGGTGCTGAAATCGGAATTTCTACCCAAAAACTACACGCTCGTGGCCCTTTCGCCCTCGAAAAACTCGTAACCGAAAAATGGATTGTGCAGGGTGACGGGCAAATTAGAGGCTAGTTTATGAAGGAATGAGCTTGTATTGTTAGGTATAAGGTCTTAGTAATGAGGTTAATAATTGGTGACTATGCTAATGTACTGATAAAAAGAAGCCTATGGTGTTTCAAGACATTATAGGCTTCTTTGCGTTTTTGTGAATTAGACTAGAATGCTTTCCAGTATTTGTTAGCTGATGAATACCAATCGTTTTTTTTTAACAATACGATTCGCTTTGATTATTTATTTGCAATTAAGTACAGAAAAATGTACATTTGTTCAATATGATAACAAGATTATGACTACAACTAATTATACAAATTTTCGTCAAGATTTAAAAGCATTTTTAGATAACGTAAATGCCAATCACACTCCACTTATTGTGACTCGCCCTAAAGGTGAGGATGTTGTTGTTTTGTCAAAAGCTGATTTTGATAGTATTGAAGAAACGTTTTATTTATTAAGAAATCCTAAAAATGCCATGCGATTATTGAAGGGCTTGGAGGATTATGAAAAACAACTTGGTCAACAGCGTAACTTGATAGAAGAATGAGGTTAGTATTTCTTGATGGTGCTTGGGAGGACTATTTGTTTTGGCAACAAACAGATAAAGCGATGCTCAAAAAGATAAATAGTTTAATTAAAGAAATTCAAAGAACACCTTTTGAAGGAAGTGGTAAACCAGAACCGTTGCGATACAATTTGTCGGGTTGGTGGTCTAGAAGAATAAATCTTGAACATCGTTTGGTTTATCGAGTAGATGATGATGAGCTAGTAATTTTACAATGTAGATTGCATTATGACGATTAGCAAGGTATTAAACGATAATTAGCAATACCATGAAGACCCATCTCAAAAACTTTGATATCCAAAGACAATGAGTGCAATCGTTGCCCGAAGTGTTCCTTTTGATACCAGATAAAATAAACTGCACATAATCAGATGAAAATTGAAGCTTATCAAGTTGCAGAGGTCATAAACCTTAAAAAATTTAGAGCAGATTATACCAATGTTCCCTTGTTGTTTAATAATTCGGAACTGTTTTATAAAGAAGACGGAAACAAATATTGGTACTTATTAAGTTATGGGGTCGTCGTTTTTGGCGGATTTGGGGATTTAGAAAAAAGCGAATTCCTGAAATTTGTCAAGACGTATTCCGAAGACCAAGTGATCCTTACTTTTGAAGAAAATTTTGAACTACAAGTAGATCCGCAGGCTTCTGTCGTGTTGGCATATAATTCGATTACCATTCCCGAAATTACTGAAGATAGTATCCGTCTAGTCATGCTTAACGTGGGTCAGTCGGTATCGCTTGATTATTACGAACATCTGACCTTAGAAATTTTTCAAGACTCCCAAAAATTCACGGACGAACTCGAACAAACGGGGACGTTCAAGCATTCCAAAAAAGATTTACTGAAATTTATTGGTCGAACACTCAATATCAAAAACAGCATCATCGACAATTTATATATTTTTGATGCTCCCGAAGAAGTGTGGGAAGACGAACATTTAGAACGCATTGATAAAGGCTTAAAACGTAATCTTGACCTCAAAATGCGTTATCAAGATGTTGATTACAAATTAAAAATTGTTCAAGAAAACCTAAAACTCTTTACTGATTTACTACAAAATAGAGAAAGCACTCGCCTCGAATGGGTCGTAATTATCCTGATTTTGATTGAAGTATTTGATTTGTTGGTGAAGAAATTTTTCTAGGAAAAAACACCTTTCAAATTTGCATATTCAATAGTGAAGCGATAAATTCGTAAAAATAGCTAAACAATTAATACCTTTAACACCTCATGGAAAAAATCACCTCAAAAGTTATTTTACAACTCATTGGCTATGCCCTTTTAACAGCCTTATTAAAAGAGACGATACCTTCTGTTTTCTTTCAAGAAGTGGATAGTCGCCATATTTACAGCTATGTTATGTTAGGATTTTTCGGACTGTTAGCCTGCTCCATATTGCTATCCAAGTGGCTCAATAAACCAATTCTTCCATCGTTATCAGTAGAAAATCTACCTCTCATGGGTTTTGCTTTCTATGGATTTTTTAGCTTTTTGGTGGCTATTAATACATGAACCAATATATGCAAATGGATTTAGATAAGATAAACTTGACATCTGACCCAGGATGGACAGGTATTTTGCATACGACTCAATTTCAGCACTTGATTTTATTAGGTGTCTTTTGGCAGATTTAAGTTTACGATTATATTGAAGGTCAACTCACGGGTTGACCTTTTTTTGTACCTTGTTTGCCAAATCGTTCTACAATTCCTAACTTGCATCTATGGAAAACTTCGTAGTTTCGGCTCGGAAATATCGTCCTCAACTGTTCGATTCCGTAGTCGGTCAATCACATATTACAACGACCCTCAAAAATGCTATTCGTACCAATCATTTGGCACAGGCATTTTTGTTTTGCGGCCCTCGTGGGGTCGGCAAAACCACCTGTGCAAGGATTTTAGCGAAAACCATTAATTGCCAAAACCTCACCGACCAAGCGGAGGCTTGTGGCGAGTGTGAGTCATGCAAGAGCTTTCAAAATAATGCGTCCTTCAATATTCATGAATTGGATGCCGCTTCTAATAACTCGGTAGATGATATTCGTAGCTTAATTGATCAGGTGCGTTATCCACCGCAATCGGGCAAATACAAGATTTATATCATTGATGAGGTTCACATGCTTTCGACGAGTGCCTTCAATGCTTTTTTGAAAACCCTCGAAGAACCGCCTGCCTATGCCATCTTTATTTTGGCAACTACCGAAAAACATAAAATCTTGCCCACGATTCTTTCTCGTTGTCAGATTTTTGACTTTAATCGGATTCAGATTTCGGATATGACCAACCATTTGGCAGCTATTGCTTCGCAAGAAGGAATTAATGCCGAAGTGGAAGCTCTGGAACTGATTGCTCAAAAAGCCGATGGTGGTTTGCGTGATGCCCTCTCGATGTTCGACTTGAATGTTACGTTCTCACAAGACAATGTGCTTCGTTATGCGGAGGTGTTGGAGAATTTACACATTCTGGATTACGACTATTATTTCCGAATGACGGAGGCTTTGATGGCGGCGAATATTTCGGATACGTATTTATTGTTCGACGAAATCTTGAAAAAAGGCTTCGACGGGCATCAGTTTGTGGTGGGTTTACTCGAACATTTCCGTAATCTTTTGGTTTGCAAAGACCCTGTAACGGTGAAATTATTGCAGGTATCCGAATCGGTTCAACAGAAATATTTGGCACAGGCTGCTGTGGCATCGTATTCGTTTTTGGCTTCTGCCATGAGTTTAGGCTCGCAATGCGACTTGAATTATAAAGCTGCTAAAAACCAAAAGTTACACGTAGAAATCAGTTTGCTAAAAATGGCAAACCTTACCAACGTCTTAAACTTAGCATCGCTACCCGCCATGGAGGGCGACGGCGGAAAAAAGTCTAATGAGGTAACAGCTCCAACGGTTGCTGCTCCACAGCCAGCCAATGTTCCTGTTACGCCTGTGGCAACTCCGTCAGTACCTACCACTGGGGCAATCCCGAAGGTTGCGGGTTTGCGTAGTACCTCGACGATTATTAATAAGGCGGTTGAAAAAGAAACGCCAACCTTAGCTAATACGGTGCAGGAGTCGCAACCCTTGACGAATAAAGCGGTTACTTATGATGGCTTGAAAACTTCATGGGATACCCTCGTAGAGCATCTAAAGGAACGTCAACGGTATAGCGAATATGTAATTTTAAATCGTCCGTTTACGTTAAAAGGTACAACGATTTACTTGGCGGTGGACAATGAAATTCAGCAAGAATTGCTAACGACCGCCTTGCGAACAGAAGTATTAACATATCTGAGAAAGGAAGTCCAAAATTCAACTTTGCATTTGGAAGTAAGTATTTTGGAACAAGAAAAGGTAAAAATGATTTACACACAAGCCGAAAAATTCAACTTTTTGGCCGAAAAAAATCCTGCCTTAAACGACCTACGTTCGGCTTTGGGCTTGGATTATGATTATTGATGAATAGCGATTAACCCTATAAGGTTTCAAAAATCTTGTAGGGTTAATTACAGGATAAGTACTCGTTTTAGCGTATTGAGAGTAACATAAGTGGTTAGTTTAAAGTGACTTATTAGTGCTTTTGAACATTGAATTTTAAACTGACGACCACTTACCAAAAACAAACCCTTGTAACATGAAACCATTCTATTTTACTATCGCTGCCTTTTGTGCAAGCCTTACTATAAGCTGTACTAGCGTAAGTCCCAGTCTGACAGAACACTATATCAAAACAAAGGTGCAAGAGCATCCCGTAGGAGGGTATAGTAGCTTAAAGTCTTATCCCTTGTATAAACGTAACCATTACTCAAAAGGACATTTTGAGTTGACAGGCTTTAGTAATGACCAAACAAAATCGTTGGTCATTGGGGTTGGAAAATATCCCAAAACTCATTTCACGGCTCCGACTACGTATGAACAACAACTAGCAGGAGTTATCAATATTCCAAGTGTGGATAGCGACGTGTTGAGCGATACGGCTTATGTGGAGTTGAATCCTGTGCAGTGCAAAGCGATTATGGATGGCTTTCAAGAATTAAAAAGTCGTATGAAGTCGCAAAAAATGAAAAGTGGTGTAGTATATACCGAAGACTTTACCGTGACAAAAGATTTCTTTATTAGCTATAAAAAAACATCTATATCATCTGGAAGCAGAACCTTAGATTTGTGGGTAAAAGGCGAAAAATATGCCATACCAACCGCTATTTTTATGCAAAGACTAACGGATTTTTTAGCGTATAAATAGACACAAGAAACTCTTTTTAGGAAAGCGAGGTTGTTAAAGTCTCGCTTTTTTATGCACCTGAAATAAAAACTAAAGAAATAGTTTGATAACTAAAAAAATAGTTATATCTTTGATTCGTAATAAAGAAACAGGGAATAGTTAAGGAGGTGGACATCCTTTGTTACAGCATTTATCCCACAGCAATTAACATCATAACACATTATGCAAGCAGTAGATAAAGAACTCACAAAAGCAGAAGAGCAGATTATGCAGGTGCTTTGGACCTTGGAAAAGGCTTTTGTAAAAGATATTATCGAAGAGTTACCTGAGCCAAAACCAGCCTACAATACGGTTTCGACGATTGTGAGAATTTTACAGGAAAAAGGCTTTGTGAGCCATAAAGCGTATGGAAAATCACACGAATATTTTCCGATTATTAGCAAAGAACAATACAGCACTTTTGCCACCGAAAAGCTAGTGGAAGGTTATTTCCAAAATTCATTTTCAAGTTTGTTTTCTTTCTTTTCTAAAAAAGGAAAAATTGATGTCAATGAAGCAGATGAAATTATGAAAATGATTAATCAAATGAAAGACAAGGGGTAAACGGGTTTTAACCCGTTTATACAAATAATACAAGAGAGGTTTCAACCCGTTTATTTACAAAAAAGAATAATTCTATTTAACTTATATAATACAAAACGGGTTAAAACCCGTTTGCCCTTGGCACTACTGAGTACACCTTAAAACGTTTTACACATTATTGAAAATAAGTATATTAACCTCTGCGACAACAAGTTGCACAAACAAATGAACTCATGGCTGAAATTAACACCTCCGACAGTGGCTCTGCCAACAAGGCCAGATCCAAAAAGCAATCGACCAAAATAGATATGACTCCGATGGTTGATTTAGGATTTTTATTGATTACTTTTTTTATGCTGACGACAACGCTCTCTAAACCTGTCACGATGCAATTGAATATGCCTGACGAAGGGGGAGATGTTACGTCGCCCATTCCTTGTTCCAAATCGTTGAATGTCGTTTTGGGAGAAGATAATAAGATTTATTATTACGAAGGTCTGGCGTGTAATCCACAACTAAAAGTGAGTAGCTTTAAGGAAGATGGGATTCGGAACGTGTTGTTCAATTATAAAAGAAGGGTAGGAGATATGTTTACCGTCATTATCAAATCGACGGATGCTGCCAAATATCATAACGTGGTGGATTTAATCGACGAACTGATTATTACCAATAACAGCCGATACGCCATTGTTGCCCTAACGGACGAAGA
>JBMLRK010000446.1:0-1330 GCA_049241065.1 Spirosomataceae bacterium | reverse complement strand
AAACATTCAGACGATGAACTGGCTATTTTATTTACTCCAAGTAAACCTGTATTTGGTTCTCTTTTTTGGGTTCTATCGCTTTTTCTTGGCAAAAGAAACCTTTTTCAACACCAATAGAGGCTATTTAGTCCTGTCGGCAGCGTTGTCGTTCTTTATCCCTGTCATGCAGTTTGCTTGGGTAAGAAAGCTATTCGTTGCCGAGGGGGTGCATGATTCCGTTGTAAATCTATATGCCATGCAAGGAACGTTGATAAGACCAAGTGTGGAGGTATCGGGCATGAACTGGGGACAACTATTGGCTTTTGTGTATATCACAGGCGTGCTAATTGCCTTGATTCGCTTTAGTCTTAACCTGGTTTATTTAGGAAAACTTATGCGTGGTAAACTCAAGGGAGAATTGAGTAATCAAGCCTTTTCCTTTTTTGGATTCTTGAGTGTTACCAACGATTTACCAAAACGTAGTACCATCGTCCAGCACGAGTACGTTCATATTAAGCAGTTACATTCGGCAGATGTGCTTTTGTTTGAATTAGTGGCTATTTTCAACTGGTTTAATCCGATTGTGTATGCCTATAAACAAAGTATTCGCTTGATTCATGAATTTATTGCGGATGAAATTGCTAGTCAAGAAGAAGCTTCTAAGGCGGATTATGCCCTATTGCTTTTTCACCAACAATTTGGATTACAACCTGTTCCTTTGACCAATACTTTTTTTAATCCTTCTTTACTAAAATTACGCATAGCTATGTTACAAAAAGAACGTTCTGACCGTGATTCTTTACTGAAATACGGGTTTATTGCCCCCTTGTTTTTGTTGATGCTAACACTTTCTTCGGCTACTTTAGCCACCAAGTCTTTAGCCAAAGTAGAAAAACAAATGGAAGAAATAAGTAAGCAAACGGTAGCTCCGAAAGTTCCCACCAGAACGGCTCAGGAAGTACTCGCAAATGATGGTATTAATTTGTCTAGTGCCTTTATCGTGAGTCCGAGTATTGCTGAAGAAATGAATACAAAGGTAAAAAAGGTCGATGAAACAGATCAACCTGCTTCATTCAAAGGTGGTTTGGAGGGCTTAGCGATGTATTTAAGTACCAATTTAAAGTACCCTTCGGAGGCTCAAGCTAAAAAAATTACAGGAAAAGTTTATATCCAATTGGTTGTGAATGTCGATGGAAAGGCTAGTGATTTCAAAGTACTAAAAGGACTTGGTGGAGGTTGTCAGGAAGAAGCCCTACGAGTATTGCAACAGGTAGAAGGCTGGATTCCTGCCTTGTCGAAGGGAAAATCAGTTAGTTCTACTTTGGTGATTCCCATTAATTTTATGCTGTAA
>JBMLRK010000445.1:0-2424 GCA_049241065.1 Spirosomataceae bacterium | reverse complement strand
ACAAAAAGTAAGGCTAAGAATTAATCAAAAGAATTTATTTTGAAGAAAGTTTAAACAGCTTAGACTCTTAAAATAAATGTATCCTAATACTTATTTTTAACCACTAGTTACGATAACTCCCGACATGCTCGATAAATATCTTTCCATTCTTCACGGGTTTTCACGACGGTTTCGAGGTATTCTTTCCAAACAATTTTGTCTTGAACAGGGTCTTTTACCACCGCTCCCAAAATACCTGCGGCAAGGTCTTGGGCATTCATCGTGCCATTGCCAAAATGCGTAGCTAATGCCAAACCGTTGTTTACGACAGAAATGGCTTCGGCTGTGCTTAAACTACTGCTTGGGCTTTTCAATTTGGTTTTACCATCTTCCGTTACGCCATTACGTAACTCTCTAAAAATCTTAACAATGCGTTGAATTTCTTGCAACGCAGGAGCTTGCGTAGGTAATTCAAGGCTTTTGGCAAGGCTCGCCACTCGTCTGCGAACGATGGCCACCTATTCGGCTTCCGTATCGGCAACCGGAAAAATGACGGTTTAAAAACGACGCTTTAACGCCCCCGATAATTCGTTCACCCCTTTGTCTCGGTTATTGGCAGTAGCAATCACGTTAAACCCTCTAACCGCTTGCACCTCTATACTTAACTCAGGAATGGGCATTGATTTTTCAGATAAAATGGTAATCAAAGTATCCTGAACATCTGCTGAAATTCGGGTTAATTCTTCAATACGAGCAATTTTTCCCTCTTTCATAGCCGTCATCATGGGCGTAGTTACAAGGGCTTTTTCGGTGGGGCCTTCTGCCAAAAGGCGGGCATAGTTCCAACCATAACGAATGGCTTCTTCACCCGTTCCTGCCGTTCCTTGAATCAACAAAGTGGATGAACCCGAAATCGCTGCCGCAATATGTTCAGAAACCCACGATTTGGCAGTCCCCGGCAAACCATACAACAACAACGCTCGGTCGGTAGTAAGCGTAGCCACGGCAATTTCCATCAAGCGACGGTCGCCAATATATTTTGGAGAAACCTCAAAACCATTCTTGAGTTTAGCACCCATCAAATAAGTTACTACTGCTTGAGGGCTAAGTTCCCAGTTGGGTGGCAAATAACCCGAATCCTGTTTTTTGAGTTCGGCTAATTCTTCTGAAAATTGGATTTCTGCATGTTGGCGTAAAAGATTCATCGTACTGATTTTTAAGGCATTGGATTTTAGAAAAGCCTATGCCAAGGTAGTTATTTGTTGTCTGATTTCGAGTGTTTTTAAAAGAACATTCACAAAACTTTTCTCCCAATAATTGGTATAATAAGGCGTTGCCGAAAGCGGATAAATCTTGGCATTTTGCAAAAATTGATTCGCAGATGGGTGCAAATGAGAAGCCATTAACACCGCAAAATGGTCTGGCAAATACGTATTTCCTTCCACAATAGCCGTATAACAAGCACTCAGTAATTTCGTTGAAAACTGGACTGACCATGTTCCTTTCCACATATTAAAACAAGCTTGCAAGGCTGGAAAGTTGGTTAACTGTTGGGTATCAATCAGGTATTTTTCTCTTTCGGCAGGCGATAACACCGCCAATAAAGGAAGTTGATCTTGTAAATTGGTTGCCTTCAATAACGCATTGGTTAAGTCCTTATTTCGGTGCTGAACCGCATTTTTTATCAACGCTGCCAAGAAAATAGCGGTATTTCTTCCTGCTAATTTCACCTGATATTTTTCAGAAATAAAGAAATGCAGTACCTCTTCTACAGAGCATTCCCACTGATTTGTCCAAAAATTAATAGGCAAATATTCTAAGAAACAAGCTAACCAATAATGCTGATTGGTGACAAAAATGGCGGTATCAGGCGTTGTGTCAAAACCAAAAGTACTTAACATCGTAGCAGTATTCCAGAAAGCATCTTCTGTTTCGGGCAATAAAAACAATGGTTGTTCCTTCCCTACCCAACCCAATAATCCTTTCGATTTTTCTTTGCTAATGTAGCCTTTTAACAGCTCTGTAGTTTGCTGATAAACCGTTGTGGTAGGCTCAGACAATAACAAACCCGTGGTTATTTCTCGAAGCGAGCGTTGGGTTTTTCGTTCTTTAGACTGATACGAAAACTCAGGTAGTAAAGCTTCTAAAAAGGGAATATCCTCTGGCTGAAAAGTCGCTTTAATCCCTTCGATAAAGCCGATTTTATCGCTCAATGATTCTTGTGTCCAAGTACTTGCTAAGAAGGAGATTGCTTGTTGTGGAGCTTCTTCTCGAAGTTTTGCAAACAAAGCACGGCGTTCGGTGGCTTTCCCTTCTGTCCAGATTTGTGCATCGTCCAAGACCCTTTCAAGCGTTTTGTTATGTTTATAAACCCATAAGTCTAAACCCCTTCTACTCAAGACTTGTTGGATTTTCCCCTGCATTTTTGAAGATACATTCTCGGCT
>JBMLRK010000444.1:0-5838 GCA_049241065.1 Spirosomataceae bacterium | reverse complement strand
AACGTATCATTTAAAAATTCTACGGGAGAAAGTCCGCAAGCATTAGCCATTAACATATCGGGCGATAGATGTGCTTTTAAGAATTGTAATTTTTTAGGAGGACAAGATACCATGCTGAATAACGGAAATGGAAAACGACAATATTTCTATAGTTGCTACATTGAAGGAACAGTCGATTTTATTTTCGGAAATGCTCGTGGTTGGTTTGAGAAATGTACTATTAATCCTAAAAATAGAAGTAACAGTGGACAAAGTTATATAACAGCAGCTAATACTACGGCTGGACAAGCCTATGGATATGTGTTCAATAATTGTAAGATTAGCGAAAACACAACCAAGTATTTCTTAGGAAGACCTTGGCAAAACAGTTGTAATTCATCACCAAGAAGTAATCCAAAAGTGGTTTTCTTGAATACTACGATGGGGGCAAATATCCTTGCTGCTGGTTGGAGTACGTGGGATGCCTGCACCGTTACAAGTGAAATAACGTTTGCTGAATATAACAGTAAAACGACTTCGGGAGCTGCCGTAAATACTGCTTCCCGTGTTTCTTGGAGTAAGAAATTAACAGCTACCCAAGCAGGAGCATATACCACCTCAGCGGTATTGGGAACTTGGTCACCTTGTGGGGCATTCGCCGATGCTTGTACTGTTGCAGCGAGTTATTAATGGAGTGAGGTGTGTGAAAAGTGTAAAGTTTATGAGCAGAGTAGTGACCGTCGCTCGGATTAAAGCTAAAACAGGAATATTATTTGATACAAAATGCTTTAAACGTTAAACTCTATACTCCTGCACACCTCATTTTTTAGAAAGGTAACGTCAATTGTTTGCCAATCAGGTCGTTGGGGTCTTCGAGGTTCGACAACGAAAGCCCCAATAATCTTACCCCTTTTTCGACGGGTAAAATCAAATCTAATAATTCGTAAGCGATGCGTTCAAAATCTGTTTTGGAAAAAATAGGAGAGAGTGTGGTTTTACTTCTCGAAATAAGCTGAAAATCTTTGTATTTTACCTTTAAACTGACGGTTCGTCCGTAAATTTGGTAGCGGTCGCAGTATTTCCAAACATCTTCTACGATGGGTTCTAGTTTTAGTTGTAGTTCGGCTCGGCCTTCTAAATCCGTAAAAAAAGTATTTTCAGAGCCGACTGATTTGCGAATGCGTTCGGGGTTTACGGGTCTGTCGTCTTGTCCTCTCGCAATGTGATAATAATAGCTTCCTGCTTTTCCGAAGTGTTCTTTCAAAAAAGACTCCTCCTGATTTTTTAAATCCAAACCTGTCAGAATACCCATTTTGGTCATCTTTTCGGCAGTAACCTTGCCAATTCCATGAAAACGATGGACAGGTAATTGTTCAATAAAAGCTTCACCTTGACTGGGTTTAATCACAAATAAGCCGTCTGGTTTGTTATAGTCAGACGCAATTTTAGCCAAAAACTTATTATACGAAACCCCTGCCGAAGCCGTCAATTGCGTTTGCTCCTTAATCTTTGCCTTGATTTCTCGGGCAATTTCCGTTGCCGAATTTATTCCTTTTAAATTATGGGTTACATCCAAATACGCCTCATCGAGCGATAGCGGTTCAACGAGCGGGGTGTATTCCTCAAAAATAGCTCTAATTTGTCGAGAGACGGTTTTATAGGTTTCAAAACGAGGTTTTACAAAAATCAACGAAGGGCATTTTCGAGCGGCAATCATCGAAGACATGGCCGAATACACGCCAAACTTTCGAGCTTCATAACTGGCAGCCGCCACAACTCCACGCTCTCTTGAACCACCCACCGCCACAGGTTTTCCACGCAGAGCAGGATTATCTCGCTGTTCTACCGAAGCAAAAAAAGCATCCATATCAATGTGAATAATTTTACGCATTGGGGCAAGGGGTGGATGGGTTTTACCCCGTCCAATAAAAAAGGTTATAGCATTTCTTGGAAATCAGATTGAAGTACGAAGCTGTTTCAACTTTCTCGATACGGATGAATAAATTCTCCCGCTAAGTGGAAAAATTGTAACTAGTTATCTTCTTGATTTTAACGCTAAATCTGTACTACGTTTTAACTCATACATACACTATCTAAAGTGATAGAAATTAAAAGTCATATCCCTATTTTCAGCAAGATAACAAATTTTTCGTAACCCTATTTTATCAAGAAGCTTCATCGCTGTTTTTCCTTTTTTATCTATTCGTCATTTTCATATTCAGATAGTTTATTAACTTTGCGAACTGATTTATAGAAGTATAAATTAATTAAGAAAAATACAACAAAAATTAGCAATCATAGATAAATGGGAAGAGCATTTGAATTCCGTAAAGCCAGAAAATTTAAACGTTGGGGACAAATGGCAAAAACCTTTACCAAAATCGGTAAAGATATTGCAATGGCAGTAAAAGCTGGTGGTCCAGATCCAGATTCAAACTCTCGTTTGCGTGCGATTATCCAAAATGCGAAGGCAGTAAATATGCCAAAAGTAAACGTTGATAATGCCATCAAACGTGCATCATCGAAAGATCAAGATGATTTCAAGGAGATTGTATATGAAGGAACTGCTGCACACGGCGTAGCGATTGTCGTAGAGTGTGCTACAGACAACACTAACCGTACCGTTGCCAATGTAAGAAGTCACTTCACAAAAACTGGTGGCTCTGTGGGTACTTCGGGTATGCACGATTTCCTTTTTGAACGCAAAGCGGTATTCAAAATTGCTAAAACCGAGGAAATTGATACAGAAGAGTTAGAATTTGAATTAATTGATTTCGGTGCGGAAGAAGTATTCTTAGATATTGATACCGACGAAGAAGGTAATCCAAAACCAGCTCAAGTTCATATTTATGGCCCTTTCACGGCATTTGGTTCTATTCAAAAATTCTTGGAAGAAAAAGGATTTGAATTATTAGGAGCAGATTTCGAGCGTATTCCTACGGTGACTAAAAAGCTTACAGAAGAGCAAATGGCAGACGTAGAGAAATTGTTGGAAAGATTAGAAGACGATGATGATGTCTTGAAAGTCTATAACAACATGGTGGACGCATCGGCTGTAACAGAATAAGATTACTGGCAACAGCTACAACATAAAAGGTTGTTTTAAAGGTAGTAAGTTTAAGTAAAAGGCTTGGTATGATTAATTCCTGCTACTTATCTAACGGTTTACCTTTGAAACAACCTCTTTTTATGCTAAAAAAGCCTTAATCAATCAATTTGTGCTTTTGGTTATAAGCAACAGCAAAAATGATTCCTTCTGCTATAATACCAATTGTAGCCGTAAAGGTGTCGCCAAAGATGATAAGTATCGTTGAGAATACAACAAAAAGCGTAATTAATTCTGCTGCTGATAAATCGGATGAGTCTTGCTCGTGCTGGGTATTTTCCATGTTATTCGTTGGTTATATGATAAGGGATGAAATCGTAAGCAATCAATGATACATACACCTTTTCAGAGTCGAGAAGATTCATATAGTAGAAATCTAAAACCTTTTTTAGCGAGTCTATGTATCTGTACGGTTACTTGTTTGTCTAAATTTAATAAAATATTGTAAATTTTAAAGTAATTTATCATTAAAAATTTGTGAAAAAACTAACGATGGACGACCTTAACCGTTTGACGGCTGAGGAATTCAAAGAAACAGAGAAGTTTCCTTATGTATTGATACTAGACGATATTCGTAGTTTGAATAATGTGGGTTCGGTATTCAGAACAGCGGATGCTTTCAAAGCAGATAAGGTATATTTATGCGGTATTACGGGAACTCCCCCGCACCGTGATATTCAAAAAACGGCTCTTGGTGCAGATGAAACCGTTACTTGGGAACACGTTTCGGATGTCTTAGAATTGGTAAAAAGCTTACAGACAGACGGTTATACAGTCGCTGCTGTAGAGCAAGTGGAAGGCAGTGTATCATTATTGGATTTTCAACCAGAACCGAATCAAAAATATGCTTTCGTTTTTGGAAACGAGGTCTTTGGTGTGAACGAAGAAGTCGTTAAACAAGCTAATTTCTGTTTGGAAATTCCGCAGTATGGAACAAAACATTCGCTCAATATTGCAGTTACTAATGGCGTTGTTTGTTGGGATTTTGTGAGTAAGATTCTTAAAGGGTAAATTCGACGATTAACACGCTTAAATTAAATATGCTCCTTTTTTTCAAAACTTAACACGAAATCATTTTCTATCTCAAGCTAAAGCCCTAAATTTGATTTATTAACAATTATTTAATAGTAATTTAACAAATTGGTCATCATGAAAGTAGAAAAGAAGAAACTTGCCACCGATATTGCAGCAGCGATATTGAGTAACCTTAAAGGATTGAATACAAGCAGTGCGAAAAAGTTAATCAAAGCAGTAGATGATTCAGCGAGTGATTTAGCTAAATATTTCATCAAATTGCAAGAAGAGGAAGCAGCGGAATTAGAGAAAGAGGCGAAGAAAGCAGCGAAAAAAATCAAAGATAAAGCAGAGAAAGTAGCAGAAGCGGAGAAAAAAGCAGCTAAAAAAGCGGCTAAGAAAGAAGCTTTTGACGCTAAAGTGTCATTGGTAACAGGTACAACTCCAGAAGCAACAGAAGTAGCAGCTCCTGCTCCAGTAGCTAAAAAAGCGTCTAAGAAAGTGGTTGTTGAAACGGCAGATGCAGCTTCTAGCGAAGAGACAGTAGCATAAGTATTGAATTAAACGGTTAGCGATAAAGGGTTTCTCAAAAAAAATAAGCATTTTTGGGAAACTCTTTTTTTATGCCTTATATCCTAGAAGCACAACATATTCATAAACAGTATGCCAATCATACTGCCCTCAACGACGTAAGTATCAACGTTCCTCAGGGAGGAATCTTTGGTTTACTTGGCCCCAATGGTGCTGGCAAAACTTCTCTGATTCGGATTATTAATCAAATTACAGCTCCTGATAGCGGTATCGTATTGTTTGATGGAAAACCACTTAGTCCCAACGATGTAGAACGCATTGGTTATTTACCAGAAGAACGTGGACTGTATAAAAAAATGAAAGTGGGTGAACAATTGCTGTACCTAGCTCAATTAAAAGGAATGTCGAAGCAGGAGGCAAATGTAAAACTGAAAAACTGGTTTGAAAAATTTGACATCAGCGATTGGTGGAATAGGCAAGTTGACGACCTCTCGAAAGGGATGCAACAAAAAGCTCAGTTTATTGCTACCATTATTCACGATCCTCAACTCATTATCTTGGACGAACCCTTTTCAGGCTTTGACCCTATCAATGCAAATTTATTGAAGGATGAAATTTTAGCTCTAAAAGCAAAGGGAACATCAATTATATTCTCGACTCACCGCATGGAGTCGGTCGAAGAATTATGCGATGACATTGCCCTGATTAATCATGCTGAAGTGGTTCTTCAAGGAACAAAAAAGGCAATCAAAAACCAGTTTAAGGATAACTCCTATCTCCTTGATTTTGTGGGTGAAATGCCCACATTACCCGAATCCATTACCTTGTTAGGAGAGCAGGAATTAGAAGATAATCAGACCCGAATTCACGTGCGACTACAACATGAAATGAATCCTAATTCCTTGATTTTCTTTTTCTTAGATAAAGTAGAGGTGAAGGCTTTTTGCGAGAAAATACCGTCTTTCAATGAGATTTTTATACAAGTAGTAGGACAGAAATAATGAGTTGGCTATATCTCACAGCCAAACCTTACACTAAATACCTAAACACCCCAATCACAACCACCGTTATCGCAAATTTGTTGTGCTTTTGTCGCCAATTATTGTGTTGGCTGTGGAAACAAAGCTAAGGGCTTGAGAATCTCACCAACAAGTTTTTGAAAAAATACCAATTAAAATCCATTTTTATTATCCCCCTTTCTGATGTAC
>JBMLRK010000443.1:1995-13376 GCA_049241065.1 Spirosomataceae bacterium | reverse complement strand
TGCGAGGTTATTCTCCCCACCAACAGCCACTTAGGTCTTCACGAACTTCCAAAATAAAAAGAACGATACCCCCAACAAAAAAGAGACAATCCAAACGGATTGCCTCTTTTTTATGAAAATCAAAGTTGGTTGGAATAATGTTATTGTTTAAAACTCTTAAACAGTTAACACCTAAGCCTTATACCAAAATTTTGATTGGATCTTCTAATAATTGTTTGAAGGTCTGTAAGAAAGCAGCACCTGATGCTCCGTCCACTGTACGGTGATCACACGTTAAAGTTACTTTCATTACGTTAGTAGCATAGAATGTACCGTTTTTCACGCCTACTGTTTCTTTGATACCGCCTACTGCCAAGATACATGACTCTGGTGAGTTGATAATTGACGTGAATTCGTCGATACCGAACATACCTAAGTTACTTACCGTGAACGTATTGCCTTCCATTTCTTTTACCGTCAATTTCTTACTCTTCGCTTTTCCGCCTAATTCTTTGGCTTCAGCCGATAATTGAGATAATGATTTTGTATCAGCAAAACGAATTACAGGAACAACCAAACCGTCTTCTACTGCAACAGCCATACCGATGTGTACGTGGTGGTTCACACGGATTTTGTCTGTCATCCAGTAAGAATTCACTTTTGGATGTTTTTTCAAGGACATTGCTACTGCTTTGATAACCATATCGTTGAATGAAATTTTCACTGGAGAAATTTCGTTCATTGATACTCTCGCTGCCATTGCTTTATCCATGTTGATTTCCATGGTTAAGTAGAATTCTGGAGCTGTAAATTTAGACTCAGACAAACGACGAACGATTGTCTTACGCATTTGATTTACAGGGAAGTCTTCATAACTTTCTTGAGCTCCTGATGCTACAACCACTGGTGCTGCTACTGGTGCTGGTGCTACTGTTGGCGTTGGAACGAAGTTATCAACGTCCACTTTCACCACACGACCATTTTCGCCAGAACCTGGGATTTGGTTGATGTTTACGCCTTTATCTTTCGCTAATGCTTTTGCTAAAGGAGAAGCTTTTACACGACCGTTAGCATCTGTCACCAATTGCGCTGTGCTTGCTGGTGCTGCTACTGGAGCCGCTACTGCTGGTGCAGGAGCTGCCACTGGAGCTGGTGCTACTACGGGTGCAGGAGCTGGAGCCGCCGCTACTGGAGCTACTGCCACTGGTGCAGAAGCACCTGCTGAAGCATTGATTAAGGCTTGGAAATCAGCACCTGGCTCACCAATAATAGCGATGATGTCATCTACTGCTACGGTTTTACCTGCTTCAATACCAATATATAACAAGGTACATGGATTGTATTTAGTAACATCTAAGAAGTTATCTAATTCAAATTCCATTGTAGCTTTATCTGTCTCAACTTCAGCCAATAAGGTATCGCCTGGTTTGATAACATCGCCTACTTTCTTCACCCAAGATACCAACGTTCCTTCTGTCATGGTATCGCTCATTTTTGGCATACCGATGATTTCTGCTTTGATATTTGAAGTATCGACTGCTGGTGCTGCTGGTGCGGCCGCTACTGGAGCTTCCACAACGGCTGCTGCAACTGGAGCTGCTTCCACTGCGGCAGCTGGTGCTGAACCAGACAATAAGCTTTCGTAAGACTCACCTTCTTCACCGATGATAGCGATGATGCTATCAACTGGAACAGGTTTCCCTTTTTCAAGACCGATGTATAATAATCTACAATTTTTATAATTGCTCAAATCCAATCTTTCGTCCAAATCAAGCTCCATTGTAGCTTTATCTGTTTCGATTTCGGCTAATAAACCATCTCCTGGTTTAAGCACATCTCCAACTTTTTTTAGCCATTCTGCGACAACACCTTCTGTCATGGTGTCGCTCATCTTGGGCATGGTGATTATTTCTGCCATTGTTCTTGTATATAGAAATTTAATCTTTTAGCAAACAAATTTGCTGATCGTGTGAGGGGGATATTACAATTCGAGTTCAAAAATAACGCTAAACACTTGGTTTCAAAAGCTATCGTTAAAAAATATCATTTTGTCCTAATTTATTTAAAAAAAATACCATTCTGCACGATTTTACTTTTAAGGTAGAAAACTCTAAAAAACGAGATTAAAGCTAAAATTAATCCTTTTTCTTAGTATTGAAAGATAAAAATGTAAATTTGCGAGCAATTACGCCTTCGAGCTTCAGCTTTAACTTTTTTATGTACGACATCGTTTTTCAAAAAGCATATATTTCTCTAGGTCTATCTGCCCTTGCTGGCTTAGCCTTTTTCTTTCATTCATTTTTAGAAGAAAAGATTTTTAACCGTTTGGGAAATAGGCTTTCCTTTGGCATCATGTCGCTTCTCTTCCGATTCATTCCCTTCTTTATTATTTATGTCTATTATGGGATTGACGCTCAGTCGGATGTGCAAATCTTTTGGCGTTCTGCTCAAGGAGCAAAGGAGTTAAAACTAGTTTATCGAGATTTTGATTCGCTCTACTCTCCTTTTTTCGCCTACATTACTGCCATTTTTCTCCCTTTTTGGGATACCGCAAGGGCTGTTACCTTAGTCATGATTGTTATTGAATTGATTGCATTACGATTAACCATTAAATGCTTTCCTTCAACAGACAACTACAGCAGTTCCTTTAAATCCTTGATTTATTTACTCTTACCTGGGCCTTTTGTTTTTTGTGTCATTGGTGGTCAGGAAGACATCTGGATGTGGGGTTTTGCCTGTTTAGTACTTTATCTATGGAAACTTCAAAAAAGTGATTTTGTTTTGGGTATTGCCACGGGATTAGGCTTGTTAGCCACCAAAGCTTTTTTTGTATTAGTCATTCCTCCGCTTTTCTTCAAAGTTAATAATAAGGTGAGTTTCGTCGCAGGGATGGCAGCTATCGGCTTACCCGTAATGGGCTTTTTGTTCTATCAAGATGGACTATCTTTTTTGATGCCCCTGCAATTAGCTCAAGAACCCATGTCGCCTAATATCTGGGCGGTTTTGTATCCTTTCTTTGGTAATATTATAGCTCAATTTAACATTCGTTTATTAAACTGGATTGGTTTATTCTTGATTTTGGGTGTCACGCTTTTTCAAACGCTTCGTAAAAAAGACCTTCCACTAAACCGTTTTTTACCCTTTATTTGGGTTGTTATTTTCGGAATCATGATGTTATTTCAGATTGGTTCGTATGCCAATTACGTCTTTATCTATGCAATGCCTTTGCTAATTGCTTTGACTAATTTTAACGACAAGAAAGCAATTATTACAACCTTTTTTATCAATGCAGTTGCAGTAGTACAAGCGTCTCTTTGGTTCAGAACGGGCAAACCCTTCTTTCATTTTTCTGACTTTACAAAAACTGCATTTATCTTAGAATACTCCCTAGAAATCATCTTGTTAGTAGGCGTTGTGTATTGGTTAAAAATGGCTTTTAAAAATAATGCTTAGTAATCAATTTTGGATTATAAATGTTGGATTTTGAATTAAAAGCAAGGATAATTATTCGTATAGCACTAATTCAAAATCCATCATTCAAAATCTAGCATTATCAACTGGCACTAGGTTTTTTGAGTATCCTCTACTAACTTTGCCCTCAGTTTATGGTGCTTGATGCCTGCCTCTGTGCAGGTTCGTAGCTTAATAGGGAATCAGGTAAAAGCCTGAACTGTCCCCGCAACTGTACGTTTCATAAAAAGTATTGCCCTCTTCAATAACCACTGATTCTGAGTAATGATGAATGATTAATAAGTAATGAGTTGAACTCTACGCTTGCTAATCTAAACTCTATACTCCAATTGGGAAGGTTCGGCACTACGAAACAAGTCAGGAGACCTGCCATTAAATCATTCTTAATTTGTTGCCTACGGCGGATGGGGCAAGTTGAGCGTTCGATTATTTTCAATCCATTTTAAATAGTAACGCATAAATTTAGAGAAATTCTTTCTCTGAAGTTTTCGGCTATTTACCCTTCAAATTATGTTAAAATCAGTACAAAGTATTGTATTTGTAGCTAGTGTTTTGGCTACTACCCTTTCGTTTGCCCAAAAGAAAAGTGCAAAAGTAGAACAAACTACGAGCAAAGACCTTGACGAGGTAATCGTGACCGCTAGTAAATACGCACAAAAGCAAGCTCAAACAGGAAAAGTAGTAACCGTTATTGGGCCAGAAGTAATTGCTAGAAGTACTGGCAAAAGTGTGGTAGAATTATTAAATCAGCAAGCTGGCATTACCATTATTGGCTCTCAAAATGCGTATGGAACTAATGCAGATGTGTATGTACGTGGTGCTTCATCGGGTTATACCCTTATTTTATTAAACGGAACACCCATCTACGACCCATCTAATTCAAGTAATAGCTTCGATTTGAACTTGATTACGATGGAACAAATCGAACGTATCGAAATCTTAAAAGGTGGACAATCAACGCTTTATGGTTCGGACGCAATGGCTGGTGTCATTAATATCATCACCAAGAAAAGCTATACAAAAGCGATTCAAGGAACAGTTACAGCCTCTGGTGGTTCTTTCGATACCTATAAAACAGCCGTTGGCTTAGGTGGCAACATTGCCAAAACGAACTATGCTCTGCAATTAGGTCATTTAACTTCATTGGGATTCTCTACGGCAAAGGACAAAACGGGAAATCAAAATTTTGATAATGATGGGTTTACGACAAACAACATCAACTTCACGGCGGATCATCAGGTTTTAAAACACTTAAACGTGAATGGTATTTTCACCTACAATAAAAACAAGGTGGATTTGGATAATGGTAGTTTTAAAGACGGGTTGAATTATTTTACGAATAACGAAAACCTACTTTGGGGCTTAGGAACAACCTACGATTTAGCCAAAGGAAAACTTCATTTAAACTATTCAAATAACGTAACGAAACGTTATTACCAACAAGACAAGGCTATCAATTCTCCGAGTTATGTGAGAGGTCATTACGAAGGTAATTCTGATTTTGTAGAACTTTATGGTAATACATCCCTTTCTGAACAATTGGATTTAATTGCAGGAATTGAAAATCGTTCTCAAAATATGTCGAGCGATTATTATACAGATGGTGTTTATGGCCCTTACACATCCCCTTCTATTGAATCAGGTAAAACGAACACTTCTTTATTCAGTGCTTATGCGTCTATGAGTGCGAAAAAATTGGGAATTTTTGGAGCTGAATTAGGGGGGCGTTATAATAACCACTCGGTTTATGGAAGTAACTCAACATTTACGATTAACCCCTATGCGTTGATAACCCCTCAAACAAAGGTTTTCGTGAACTATAGCAGTTCGTTTAAAGTGCCTACGCAATATCAATTGTATTCAGATTATGGCAATACGGACTTAAAACCAACTACCGCAACAACCTTTGAGGCTGGTACGCAATTATTTACTAAAAATAGAAAAGCAAACGTTCGTGCAGTCTATTTTGATCGTGATACAAAAGACGTAATCATTTATCAGTCTCTGGATACTGCTCCTTATGGTAAATACGTAAACTTCGACAAACAACATGATTACGGTGTGGAAATAGAAGCGAATGCAAGTATTCAGAAATTGACTATTACGGCAAACTATACCTTTGTAGAAGGCAAAGTAACAACCTTGGTTGCTGGAAAAGATGAAACCACCGAGAATTTATTCAGAAGACCTAAAAATAGCTTCAATGCAAGTTTGGGCTATGAAATCAGCACGAAATGGAATATTCAAGCATCGGTTCGTTCGGTAAGTCAGGCTGCTAGTGGTCCTTATGATGACAAAACCGTAACCTTAGGAAAATATACTACCGTTGACTTATATCAGGACTATCAAATTACTCCTGCTCTAAAAGCGTTTTTAGATCTTAAAAACTTAACGGACACCGAATATTACGATATTCCAGGCTATAATACTCGTCGTTTTAACTTTATGGCGGGCTTACAAGCGAAGTTTTAAAAGGGAGTAGTTTTTTAGGTATGAGGTTGTAAGTCATAGGTATGAGGTTATTCAAGGCAGACCACAAATCATTGATATAGAAATGTAGTAGGTATGAGGTTGTAATAGCCGAGACAAACGCCTACCTCATACCTTATACTTCATAACTACAAATACCTTATACCTACGACTTCATACCTAAAAATACCTCATACCTATGACCTACTACCTAAAAAAACTAACTAGAGTCGTTTTATTTTCAAAAAACAAACAGCCATGAAACAATCATTCAACCCTCGTTTTTTAACCTTGATGTGTTTTATCTTGGTGGTAGCACTTATTAGAGTATTAAATGCCGCTGAATTAACTCCTGTTTCTAATTTTACGCCCATTGGGGCAATGGGGTTATTTGGTGGTGCATATTTTACCAAACGTTGGAAAGCGTTCGCCTTTCCCTTATTGACCCTTTTGGCAAGCGACTTGGTTGTGAACGAAGTCGTATTCAATGGAAAATATGGCGTTATGTACAGCGGTTGGTACTGGATTTATGGAATTTTTGCCCTTATCGTTTTCCTCGGACGATCTATTTTAACACGTATTTCGATTAAAAATGTAGTACTTGCAGCCATTGTTGCCTCATTAAGCCATTGGATTTTGGCAGACTTTACGGTTTGGTTAGGGGGAGGTTTAGATTTAAGAACCAACCTTCCTTTAAGCCGTGATTGGACGGGTTTAGTTCAGTGTTTAATTCAAGGAATTCCCTTCATGAAAAACTTCATGGCAGGAACTTTAGTTTATAGTGGTATCTTATTTGGAGGATACGAATTCCTTAAAGTTCGTTTCCCTAAACTAGCGATTTTATGATGTTGAATTTTGGATTAAACATCAATCCCAAATCCCACGTTAGGACTGTATGAAGGATTACAATTGCTTGTATTTGAATTGACCAAACGCTTTGCAATCCTTCGTATAGCCCTAATTCAAAATCCAAAATTCAAAATCTAACATTACTAATCACTCATTAACCACTCCTCATGTCCACTCCAAAAGCAGTATCGTTCCTTCCTGCGGCTACGCAGATGATTTATGACATGGGCTTGCAAGACTTGCTTCATGGCGTTACGTTTGAATGTTCGGAGCATTCACGAACGGAAAAAGAAATATTAGTTCGCTGTGTGCTTGAAGGAAATAACTATTCAAGCGAAGAAATCGACCGTATTTTCTCGGCTTCCAAAGCTCAAGGAAAAAGCTTGTATTATGTAGAAGAAGAAGCCTTGGGTAATATTGCTCCTGATGTTATTTTTACCCAAGATGTTTGCGAAGTTTGCCAAATTGACACCAAATGTACGCAAGCAGTGATTGATAATTTGGAGAAAAAGCCCCAACTCGTTACGCTCACCCCTCAAAGTTTACAGGATGTATTTGACTGTGCGATCGACATTGCAACGGCTTTAGGAAGAGAAGAGGTTGCTTATCGTTATCTTGCTGATTTACAAGTACGTATTGATACCGTAATTGATACGCTTCGTTTACACAGAGCATTGCCTAAACGAGTGATGATTATGGAATGGATTGAGCCAATTTATAATTGTGGTCACTGGATTCCTCATCAAATTGCGTATGCTGGCGGTATTGATATGCTGAGTAATCCGTCGGGTGATAGCATTGTTACCCAATGGGAAAAAGTCCTGAAATATGACCCCGAAGTTTTGGTGATTGCTCCTTGTGGTTTTGAAACTAAAAGAAGCTTGGAAGAATTGCATTTATTGTCGGACAAACAGGGATGGGACACTCTTAAAGCAGTTCAAAACAAAGCCGTATATATTCTTGATTATGATTTATTTACCCAGCCAAGTGCTTCTACTTTAGTGGATGGTATCGAAGTGTTGGCAGCTTTATTTCATCCAACTATATTTACCCTTCCAAAACACTTAGCTCATAAATGCTCTGCGGTATTTGAAGAAGGTCCGCATTCTGCCGCTGATAATTGGTTATTGGGGGTAAAAAGTGAATGAGCTTATGTTTAAAACTACCCAATTATATAACACCTCATCGAATTCTTTGAACATTATACGTTACACTAACGACTAAAAAATAAGCCATGATTTGGATGATTACAGGCGGAGCAAGAAGTGGAAAAAGCCGTTTTGCTCAAGAACAAGCCCTAACTTTTGTCGGAAATCCCATTTATATTGCTACGGCAAGACGTTGGGATGGCGATTTTCAGGATAGAATAAAACGACATGAAAATGACCGTGACGAACGTTGGACGACCATCGAAGAGCAAAAGCATATTGGTTCGTTAGAAGTCGAAGGGAAAGCCGTCGTAATCGACTGTGCAACGCTTTGGTTGACCAACTTTTTTGTAGATGAAAAAAACAATATTGACCGCTGTTTGGAACTTGCCAAAATAGAAATTGACCAACTGGCAACAAAACAAGCAACGATTCTATTCATCACCAATGAAATCGGAATGGGCGTTCATGCTGAAACAGCCATAGGACGTAAATTCACCGATTTACAAGGATGGGTAAATCAATATTTAGCTCAAAAAGCCCAAAAAGTAACCCTAATGGTCAGCGGAATACCCATGACAGTCAAAGCCCCAACACCCCATAAATAAGCTAACAAATGACTCAAGAAGCAACAAGACTAGCCTTGATGAACTGGTCGGGAGGGAAAGATTCCGCCCTATCGCTTTATCATGCCCTCCAAGATAAATCATTTGATATTCGCTACTTATTAACTTCAGTAAATGACTCGTTTAATCGAGTATCCATGCACGGCGTGCGTGAAGAATTACTCGACCAACAAGCCGAAAATATTGGAATCGAACTCGTAAAACTACGTTTGGCGGAAACCGTTTCGATGGAAGAATATCAGGCAAAAATGGCCGAAACCATGCAACCGCTCATCGACCAAGGAATTACCTACTCTATTTTTGGAGATATTTTCTTAGAAGACCTCCGCCAACATCGTGAAGAACGGTTAGCACAAGTGGGCATGAAAGGAGTTTTCCCGATTTGGAAGCGTAGTTCGTTGGATGTTCTGGAAGAATTTTGGGCGTTGGGATTCAAAACACGAGTAGTCGCCGTAAATGGGAAACATTTGGATAAATCCTTTTGTGGACGCATTCTCGACCGTGATTTTGTCAACTCTCTCCCTGCAAATGTTGACCCTTGTGGCGAAAATGGTGAGTTCCATACCTTCGTTTATGAAGCTCCTTACTACAAAAAAGCCATTGAATTTACGCTTGGAGAAACGGTTGACAAGACCTACCAATTTAAAGATTCGGAAGGAACAGAACACGTTTCGACTTACTATTTTACCGATTTAATTCCTTGTAACGTATAAGTAAATGAGCAAGCACGCACCCGATAGTTGCCCACGATGTGGCGAAATTTTCACCTGCAAAGTCAATGCAGTATTGCAGTGTGATTGCCAGAAAATTAGTCTTAACTACGAAGAAACCCAATACATTCGAGAAATAACTACTTGGGACTACGACGGGGCTTGCCTTTGCCTAACGTGCTTACAAGAGCTAAAAAATAGAACTCAAATCAAGATGCTTCATTTCGATATTAAAGCGACCGATAAATCTCGTTCGGCAGCCATTCAACACACCTTAGATTTCAAAACGAAACCAGTGGGTTCGTTGGGAGTACTCGAACAAATTGCGTTCCAACTTGCCTTAATTCAAGAATTACTAACACTTCAAATATACAAACCGACTATCGTTATTTTCGCTGGTGATCATGGTATTGCCAGCGAAGGCGTTAGTAATTACCCTGCCGAAGTGACACCTCAAATGGTACTCAACTTTGTGGCAGGTGGAGCGGCTATTAATGTCCTTTGTCGCCAACATCAACTTGATTTACACGTAGTTGACGCAGGTGTAAACGTTGACTTTGACCCAGAGTTACCGATTATACATCAAAAAATTGCAAAAGGAACTCGCAATTTTTTGAAAGAATCAGCCATGAGTTTAGACCAAGCCAAAGAAGCAATCCAAAAGGGAGCAGCTTTCGCTAAAAGTCTAATAGAACAAGGCTCAAACATATTAGGTTTTGGAGAAATGGGCATTGGTAATACCTCCTCTGCAAGTATTCTGATGAGTAAATTATGCCAAATTCCTCTAGCCGAATGCGTGGGTAAAGGCACAGGACTAAACGACGAACGAGTACAACAAAAATTAGCGATTCTAACACAAGCCCTTCAAAAACACGATAACATCAGTACACCCCTAGAATTACTAGCTACTTTTGGCGGTTTTGAAATTGCCCAAATGGTGGGTGCAATGCTCGAAACAGCAGCGAATAAATGTACTATTTTAGTAGATGGATTCATCTGTACTTCGGCGTTTTTAGTGGCTCATGCTTTATATCCTGACATCATCGACTATGCTATTTTTTGCCATCAATCAGACGAAAGTGGACATAAAAAAATGCTTGACTTTTTAAATGCAAAAGCCATTTTACACATGAACCTCCGCCTAGGTGAAGGAACAGGCTGTGCCTTGGCATTTCCGATGATTCAATCAGCCGCCCTGATTATGAATCAAATGGCAAGCTTTGAAAGTGCTGGCGTGAGTACGAGTAGCAAATAATGCAGAATTATGAATTTTAAATGTTGGATTTAAGTATCCTGACATATTAAACCACATAGGAATTGTAAATCAGCAACTTACGCACATTATACTCTTAATTAGTTCTTGAAACAAATGTATCGTAATACTCAACATACTCGTTAAAGGTTTCGTTTCATCAAAAAGATTAACCCTATCACATGAAAAGACAAGTACATATATTTTTAAATGCCCTGATGTTTTATTCTCGTATTCCAGTGCCAAGTTGGATGACGCATAATGAGGAAATGCTGAATAAAGCGAGTATTTATTTCCCCGTAATTGGCTGGATTGTAGGAGGTATTGCGAGTCTGACATTCTATGGTTTCAACTGGCTTTTCCCCACAGACATTGCCTTAATTCTCAGCATGATTTGTGGTATTCTGACAACAGGAGCTTTCCATGAAGACGGTTTTGCCGATGTATGCGATGGCTTTGGTGGAGGTTGGACGAAGATGAAAATCTTAGACATTATGAAAGATTCTCGTCTCGGTACATACGGAGCAGCTGGATTAGGCTTGATACTTGCTCTTAAATTTTTAAGTCTAAAACAATTCGAGCCAACACTCATTCCTTGGGTACTGATGATTGCCCATCCCTTGAGTAGGTTTGTGGCATTATCTTTTGTTTATACCCATGAATATGTCCGAGAAAATGAAGACAGCAAAGCCAAACCCTTAGCAAAAAAACTAAGTGCCAGCGAACTATTCATTGCTTTTTGTTTCGCTGTTATTCCATTGATTGGCTATCTTTTTTGGTTTAAATCGTTTGAAGTCTTACTGGTTTTTCTACCTTTAGTATTGGTAAAAGCCTATTTAGCTCGCTATTTCACCAAATGGATTGGTGGTTATACAGG
>JBMLRK010000443.1:0-1895 GCA_049241065.1 Spirosomataceae bacterium | reverse complement strand
ATGCAGAAGACAAAAAACGCTGTTACGGCTTTTCGGATGTTAGGTTAGCCACTACTTCTCAAGAAGAAATAGCAAATACTATTGGTAAATTATCCGTTGAAATACAGCAAGATGCACTCCTTTTCAGTAGTCCACTAAGTCGCTGTATGACCTTAGCACAAGGTATTCAACAAGCATTTTCTATCGAAAAAATAACCGAAGACGAACGCTTAAAAGAAATGAATTTTGGCGATTGGGAAGGCTTATTTTGGAGCGATATTCCCGAAGAAGTAACCATGCCGTGGATGCAAGACTTTGTGAATGTCCCCACTCCCAATGGTGAAAATTTTGTGGCATTAGTCACAAGAGCGAATACTTTCTGGCAAGAAATAACAGCAAGGTATTCAGCCAAGCAACAAATCGTAGTAACAACACATGGCGGAGTCATTCGGAGTATGATAAGTAGTCTTTTTGAAATGGAGTTAAAAAATGCCTTTCGCTTTGAGATTTCGTACGGCTCTATTACCAAAATAAGTATTCGCCATGGTATTCCTAAAGTGGAATATTTAAACAAGTAATCCAATGAAACTTTTATGCTCTTGGTCGGGTGGTAAGGATTCCTGCTTTGCATTAATGCAGATGAATCAAGCCCCAACGGTTTTATTAAATGCCCTCAACGAAGGAGGAGAAATCAGTCGTTCGCACGGGATTCCCAAAGAAGTTTTGCAAGCCCAAGCAGCAGCCATAGGCGTACCGATTGCCTTTATTTCGGCAACATGGGAGGCTTATACCGAAAAATATATTCAACAATTGCGTGAATTGAGTCAGGAATATGAATTAACCGATGCTGTTTTTGGAGATATTGATTTACAAGCTCACCGAGATTGGGAGGAACAGGTATGCACTGCCGCTGGTATTTCTTGTAATTTACCCCTTTGGCAACAAGACCGAAAAGAGCTGGTTTACAAAATGATAAACGCAGGAATCAAAACCATGATTGTTTCTTGCAACGACCATTTAGGAATGGATTTTTTAGGAAAAATAATCAATCAAGAAACCATTGAAGCCCTAGAGGCAAAAGGCGTTGACATCTGTGGGGAGAATGGGGAATTTCACACGTTTGTTCTTGACTGCCCGCTATTCAAAACTCCTATCGACATCGAATTGGGTGAAAAAAGAAGCAATGGAACGGGGTATAATTTTATTAGTGTGGGGTTGAGGTAGTATGTAGAAAATTTGCTAATTTGTTGTTCAAATACATTACATAATGTTCTATCAACTATCAAACAATGGCAAATACCTACACCCAAATTCACCTGCAATTTGTGTTTGCAGTCAAATACCGACACGGACTCATCAACCCCGAATGGAAAAATGAACTCTACGGATACATCACTGGAATTGTTCAAAAGAATAACCACAAGATGTTGGCAATTAATGGAATGCCCGACCATATTCATATTTTTATTGGGATGCGTCCAACCCAGTCGATTTCTGATTTATTACAAGATATTAAGGCCTACTCTTCCAAATGGATTAACGATCAACAACTCGTTCCTAAAAAGTTTGAATGGCAAGAAGGATATGGTGCTTTTTCCTACAGCAAATCGCATATCAGCCGTGTAATTACCTATATCGAAAATCAGGAAAAACACCACCAAAAAAAGAAATTTAGAGAGGAATACATCGAATTTCTTGAAAAATTTGAAATCGCCTACGACGAAAAATACATTTTCATTGACCCCATCGATTGATTTTTGCTACCGATGTTTCATCCCTACGGGATTTTGTCGAAGATGTGGCTCATTTGATTTATGTTTCTAATATTATAAATCATTGCACCCCACAAATCCCATAGGGAACCAACAAAAATCCCCCATAAATCCCGTAGGGATGATACATCGGTAACAACAACA
>JBMLRK010000442.1:0-5142 GCA_049241065.1 Spirosomataceae bacterium | reverse complement strand
GGAATCAACGGTAACGCCAAGCTGATTGTTGTTGCTCCTTGTTGTCATAAACAAATCAGAAGGGAATTAGAAAAGACTAAAGTAAAAAATGAGGTTTCGTTTTTGACCAAATACGGCATCTTTTTGGAACGTCAAGCAGAAATGGTTACTGATGGCATTAGGGCCTTAATTTTAGAATATTTTGGGTATAAGACCAACGTTTTTCAATTTATCTCAGATGCTCACACGCCTAAAAATGTTTTGGTTGTAGGTATAAAAGGGACAACTAGCCCACAACGTCAGGTAGAAATCAAAGCTAAAATTGCCGAAACAAAAGCCTTTTTTGGCATTGGTTATCACCATTTAGAACGACTGTTTGAATTGGAAAACTAGCTATATATCCTATCCAATTGCTATTTTTTTGCAGTTGGATAGTTTCCCTCCTCCCCTACACTCAATCGTCAGTCAAAGTAAAAATAATACTGGTGCTATAATTGGCAACAGGAGCAAGTACTGAAACGCCCGTAATTTGAAATTGTATCGGAATACCGCTTCTTGGACTTGTTCCATAATTATTTCCCTCAAAAAAGTAAGCATCGCTACTGGTAAGTTCCTGAAAAGTAGCGTTTCCACCCGAAATATCGCTAATTCCTAAAAGTGCTGAACCTCCTCCCGAGCCATTCCCTGTTCTTTTAGCATAAATCTTTAAACCTGCCGCACTCCAACTAGCCCCACTATTGATGGACTTTACTTGCACGGTATAATGGTTATTAACGATTAAAAGAATGAAAAATAATGTAGGCATAGTGACCGATAACAGCGATTGATTACTAGCACTTGTTAAGGTACTCGCACTATAATCACTCCCCGCTTCGGTAACAGTACTTATCGTTGGAAGCCATGTAGCACCCGAAATAGATAACGATTGAGCCTTTGAACTCTCGCAACCAACTAGAAATAAAAAAAATACAATCGCTAATTTTGGCATAAATATTAGAAAAGAAGATTGAATGTCGTTCGTTAAAAACTGTTCTTTTTATGGAAAAACCCCATGACTATTAAGAAAGATAATCTATTAATTGTCCTGTAATGTATAAACAACCGTTACGATAGATGTACCACTTTTGAGCTGGCTATACGACTGAATTGAGAGCGAGTACGTGAGGTTATATCCATTGCCCGAACCCGATAGCGTATAAGCTCCCGCAATCCCATTTATAATCGTTTGATCAACATTGGTCAATAATACCGCTCCATTACTTGTCCCTCTAGTACCAGCTCCTGTTGAAGCATTAGCAGCCTGAACCCTCAGCTGAAAGCCAGAAGGTAAGGTAGTTGATATGCGAGCTGTAATACTTCGGGTTAGTCCACTCGAAACAGCAGAGCTAACATTTATCCATTTAGTATTATTCGTTGCACTACTCCCAAGCATCGCTCCTGCTTCGGTGGGGGCTGCAAAAGCAAGGGTAATGCCTCCAATAGGTTCAATATCTAACAAGGCAACGAGCGGTAAATTCACCCCAGCCGTAACTGTTCCCGTGGTCTGAGCCATACAACAAGTGCTTGCCCATAGGCACATACAAAGAAGGTAAATTTTCATTTTTTTGAATTCAACTGAAAGTTTTTATTAGAGAACATAATTTTTCGTTCTTTTACTTTTACCGTATAACTCAAGTCGGTATCAGTATCTGTTTCTACGGTAATAAGCGGGTTGAAATTTTCAATCTGATACCTATCGGTATTTCCTTGAATGGACACATCTATTTTCCACTGCCCAGGTTTCAGTTCTTTAAATCCAAAACTCCCATTCTCTTGTACTTTGGTATAGAGTGTTTCTTGATCATTGGCGATTTTTACCCAAATCGTAAGTTTTTCTTTCACCAAATCACTTTTTTTCTGATTCTCAACCAAGGAAATCGCCCCTTTTATTCCTCCCGATTCTACCACAGGGATAGGAACTTTAGTCGTTTTATTGGGTTTTACCGCTACTTGAAGGGGAAGTGCCTCTTTGGTTAGCAATCCCTCTTGAAGTGTCGATTTATCAAGCGAAAGGTAATAGGAGTCTGGAATTAAATCGTTGAAGAAAAAATTGCCATCGACATCGGTCAGGAATTTTTTATTGCCCAATTGTACTAAAACACCTTGCGTTGAAATCCCATTGACATTAGAAACTCGTCCTCGGATAGCTCCTAAATGCTTATTTTTCACCAAAGGCGTATTAATCCTGACCGCATACTTTATCGTAAAAAATAGGGAATTATCATTCGTCTGCCCATAGGTAGGAATGAAAGCTTGCCCTACGCTTAGGCTTAACTTATGCTCATTCAACTGTAGCTCTGCTCTCATGTCAATAAAACTACGCTGTTGTACTAGTTCGTCAGGGGCATAATTATTTCTATACGAAAAAGACATATTAAATTTAGATCCAAACAAAATTCTGCTAGAAGCTCCATAAAAGTAATAATTCGTAAGCACATTATCTTGAATAAATTTAGCAGTTCGCTGATACTCTAAGAAACTACCCAACCACAACCAACTGACAACTCTAAATTGAGGCTGTACGCTAATACGCAAACTCGTATTTTTTTGTTGTTCGGCTCTTAACAGATAATTATAAGTCTCTCCAAATCTACTTTCGAACCATAAATTCACCTTAGGTGAATTATTGAGGTAAGCGATTCGTCCGTAATTATCCCTAAAATGGAATTGTTGCACATCCTTCCTATCTTCTTTTTCTTCTATGTTGTAACTGAGCATCAAGCGATTATTTGATTTAAACTCGTAGTTAAACAAAATACTATTGTTAGAAAAATATGGAGATAAGTTCATGCTTAAAAAATCATAGCTGGGGTTTACGTGGGTATAGTTGCTTTGAAGAGCAAGACTTATTTTTTTGTTGATTTGATACGTTAACCCGTTGACTGCTTGCCAACTATTGTGGTAGAAACCATAGAAATTTTTACCTGCATAAATCAAATCACTCGAAAAGTGAAATCTATCTAATTGGTAATAAATACGATTGAAACCTGCAAAATCTCGGGTATTATTTGCTAAACTACCCGAAAGCTCGGTTGTCAGCCTAAAATCTACGCCTTGATAACGCAAGGTTAAGCCCAACAATTTAGCATTGAACCAAGTATCATTTGAGAACGTATTTTTAGAAAGAAAGTCGAACGAATAACGAAGGTTCGCTTTGGGTTTATAATAAATGCTAAAACCTCCTGTCTCTTTTTGATTGGGATAGAAACGAGGACTTGAATAAAAACCGACCACTCCTATTTTTTTGAAGGATTGGTCAAGACGAAAACCTCTACCAAATCGTCCATATTCCATTAAATTATTTAACGACAAGACATAATCTCCGAGTTCGAGATTAGTTTTTTTGTAGGAATACTGTAGGGAATACAAGTCATAAGTTCCCATCGCAGAAGAATAAACCTGATTGGGGCCTTGAATGGTAAAGTCGAGAAAATGTTGGTTTTTAAAATCTAAAAAGCCAGCTCCTTTTATGCTGTACTGATACGAAGCATAGCGAAGACCTCCCGTTTCAAAATGGTTGTATGCACCTCCTACTTCAATAGGAAAGCGTAGATAGGGGTCATTTTTTTTGTTCTGATACGAATAAACAGGCACATTCGTCAGACTGATAATCGGACGAGTAGAATCGGCCATCCATACTTTTAAGTCACTCGAAAGTACCCAGTAATTATTAGACGTTTTAGGAATAAACTGCCTAACATTCACTTGGATGGTCTTATTGGCAGCAATTTCAATTTCCTGATTATCGGCACCGATTACACCACTGGACGATTGAAGCTTCAACTTTTCGAGGGTATTCCCCTCATTTTGAATAAGGTAAGCGATTTGTAAGGTATCTCCTTCCTTTGCATAATCAAAGGAAGAAATTGCTTGCACATCAATTTTTCGGTAGGTATCAATAGTAACGTAGCTTGTCTTTTGACAAAATCGACCATTAGCATCAAACAACAAAAGTGTCAGAGGGTACTGGCCAGCACTTGTCATCTGAGAAATGGCTACTGTTACAATAAAAGAATAATGAAACTTTTTTTTGGTTTGTTTCTTTGATAGAATGACGTGCCAATTTTCAGGAACAATAAGCGAATCTTTTTTAACATCAAAATCGGTTCGTACTTCATAAAACAGCGTTAAATACCCCCCAGGAGCGATGTTCTCGGGCGGATTTAGCACATTAATCGTAATTACATTTTGTGCCAAAGACTTTCCTGCTGCCAGAAGAAATAACATACTAAGTAATAAAAATCCTTTCGACATTTATTCTATTTCTAACGTAAGATTCGACCCAAAGAGGTCTTTTCCATTATCAGCAATAACGATGCCATTATACGTTCCTTTGGGTAAGGCTTTAACTTCAATCTCAAAATGAGTACATTTATCAGGATATATTTTACGTTCAACAGATTTTAAAACTTTCACTTTTCGCCCTGCCATATCATAGATTTCGACCGTAATTTTTGCTTTTGCTAAAAATAGTCCTCCATTTTTCAACTTCACATCCATCACTTTTAGGGCATTTGCTCTTCTATCGAGGGCAATGTTTTCAAAGGAAAGCACCCCGTTAACCACGTTCCCAACGTTATTAATTACTTGAACGGCATAACGTACTTTTGAATCAATCTTAACGCCACTTTCTACCTCTTCTTTGATTGGGCTAACGCCTTCAATCATAACAATTGACCAGTATGACCCTTGAATTCCTTTTTGAGAAGGAACATTAACGGTATAGCGTACTTCATAAACTTCGTTGGGTTTCAATACCTTCTCGCTTACATTCAGATGCAACCAATCTGCGGAAGAACGAGCATGGCTATTTACTTTTTCATAAACAGTCGTACGGTCACATGACAACAGGAGGTCTTCTTGATAAATAATGATTTTTTCATCTTTCGACCCATTATTCTGAACACTTATTTTTCCTGTTGTACTTCCCCCCGCAATCGCTGAATGGATATGCGTTAGTCCATTTAAGATGACAACACTTCCGAAAGAGGAAGAGCAAATCAACATACTTAAAAACAAAGAAAGATATTTCATATTAGATAAAGCGTTGGAGTATATAAAAGAAACAATGAAGCTGTTTAAACTTTCTAAAAATACTATTCTTTGATTAATTCTTAGCCTTAC
>JBMLRK010000441.1:11903-15473 GCA_049241065.1 Spirosomataceae bacterium | reverse complement strand
TTGGCAACTTTAGCTCATTTTACGGCAGATACCATCAAAGACGCTCTTGCTTGGTTAGTCCAAAGTTATCAATTGGAAGAAAAAGACATTCGGATTTATGCGTCTGGAGGTGGAATGCACAATCCGTTGATTATGAAATTATTGCAAGAAGATAACGAATACTCATTCGGCAAAATTGACGAATTAGGGATTGCAGGAGATGCCAAAGAAGCGGTTCTTTTCGCCCTTTTAGCCAATGAAACGGTTGCAGGAGGAAAGTCTAATTTTGGAAAAGAACGAGGTGTGCCTTCGGTATCAATGGGCAAAATCTCCTTTCCGAATTGATTACATATAGGTCAGCATAAACGCAAATAGAATCAGCCAAAGCACATCCACAAAATGCCAATAGTAAATCATCATGGCAATACGTCGTTGATTGGGAGGGTTGACAGCGTACACAAAAGAATCAAGGTAACTGGTGCGTCGTAGAGCTTCGATGAATAACTTAATAAGAAAAGCGATACCCATCACAATGTGCAAAACGTGTACGGCAGAAATCAGATAAACAAAACCTCTCGAAGAACGATATTGTCCTCGGTGATTCAAGGCAAATAAGTCGAAGCCACCCATTATTTGTAAGACGACAAAGCAAATACCTAAGAAAAGTGTCGCCCCTGCATAGGTGCGATAAGCGGCAAATTTCTCTTCATTAAAATTAATTTTCGCTAGATAAAGCGTCATGCTACTTAATACGATAGCAAGAGTACTCGCCCAAAAAGTAAGCGGGACTTGCACCGAAGAAAAGCCCTCAGCATGGCGTTCTAAAATACCCGCATAAGCCAATAGCAAACCCAGAAATAATAAGCCACTACCAAACATGGCTAGTTGAAGCATAAACATAAGGGGTTCTCTCCGTTGCATAATCTATTAAGTTAATTGTCCTTTCCAAGAAGGATAATTTGAAAATTTATCAGATAAAGTGGGTTCTTCGTCAAAAATACCAAAGACCGTAGAACCCGAACCTGTCATACAAGCATAAACCGCTCCTTGTTCGTATAAATACGCTTTTACAGCTGCGATGATGGGATATTTGGGTAATAAATGCGTTTCAAAATCATTGAAAATCGTATCTTTCCACTCGCTCATCGGGCGTAATAAAGCGGTTCTTAAATCATTATTTGCAGGCTTTGGTTTTATGCCAGAATAAGCTTCTGCCGTTGAAATATGAATTTCTGGATTAATCAACACGATGTATTTTCCTGCTAGATTCAACGCAATATCTGCAAACTCATCTCCCTTCCCAAAACAGAACTGGGGTTTATTTTGGATGAAAAAAGCACAGTCACTTCCCAACTGACGAGCATAGTTTTCTTGTGCCGTTGTTGATAAGTTTAACTCAAAAAGTTCGTTGATTGTTTTAATTGTAAACGCACAGTCTGCCGACCCTCCACCTAAACCCGCTCCAATGGGAACTAATTTATGCAAATGAATCGCTACAGGAGGGAGGTTTAAATCCTGTTTCATTAAGTGATAAGCCTTCAAACACAAATTGGTTGACGGGTCGCCTGGAATAGAAATTCCTGTACTTTGAAAAGAAAGGTCTGAAGCAGGAATAATTTCTAAGACATCGTTCCAGTTAACAGGATAAAAACACGATTCGAGGTTATGAAAACCATCGCTTCGTTTTTCTGTTACGTACAAACCGATGTTTATTTTAGCATTTGGAAAAGTTATCATATTCACAAAATCAGGTTGAAGAATGAAAAGACGTTATCTTCTGTACAACGAAGAAACTACAAAGATAAAGCCCGATTAGGATAATCGGTAATTAAACCATCAACACCCCATTCAATTAATTGTTTCATATCGGCCACTTGATTCACCGTCCACGGAATCACTTTCATTCCTTTTGCATGACATTGTTCAATGACTTCAGCATTCAATTGCTTAAATGATGGACTGTAAATGTCTGGTAAAAAACCCAACTTGTCGAGCGATGGGAGTAGAGCCTCCATTTCAACCAACATGGATAAATCCATTTTCTTAAAAACCCCTTGATTCATTTGCTGTTTTAGGTATTTCAATACGGCAAAATCAAAGCTCTGTAAGACCACTCGTTCGGGAGCAAGCTGCTCTACAATAACATCATATACCAAACGGCAAAACTCAGCCACCGAACTTGGTTGCGAAATACCATATTCTTGTTCTTCTGATTTTATCTCAATATTATAGCGAACAGGATTTAGGTGTTTCGACTTGATGTACAATTCACAAATCATAATAACCTCTTTCAGTAAGGGTTTATAAGTTGCCATTTTTTCCTGCTCTGGAAATTTCTGATTGCCCCGGCACCCTGTATCAAACTGGGTAATTTGAGCGTACTCCATGGTGTATAAGTTCAAGTTTTTTTCATCTGCTTCTGTCACAGGTACACCATCAGGTTTTGAACAAAACAAATGATTCATGTAGGGTTCATGCGAAACCACCACTAAATTATCTTTACTAATGCAGACATCCATTTCGATGGTACTCACTCCTAAATCAATGGCTTTTAAAAAAGCAGGTATTGAGTTTTCTGGTACTAAACCTCTAGCACCACGGTGACCTTCAATGTCAAGTTTTGTTTCAGTGGAAATCATGATTTCTGTGGATTAACAACAGTTGAATTGTGGATAACTAACAAAATAGGCTTAGTTATCCACAATTTTATGTGCAAAACTAAGCCTATTTACTAACTTATCAACCAAAAGTTCTTTTCTGGATTGATTTATAAACATATTCAGACGGTCTTAAACACCTTCTGCTACAACTTCTTTCACTTCTGGAACCATACGTGTTAATAAGTTTTCGATACCTGCTTTTAAAGTCATTGCAGAAGAAGGACATCCCGAGCAAGAACCTTGTAATAACACTTTTACAGTACCTTCGTTGAACGAGTGAAAACTGATTGCCCCACCATCTGACTCTACCGCAGGACGTACGTACTGGTCTAAAACCGACTTGATTTTAATAACGGTGTCTGAATCTACCTCACCATTTGCAGCCTCTTGAACGGCAATGGTCTGTTTTGCAAATACTTCTTTTTTATCTTCAAAGAATTTCTTCAAGAACTGTTTCAAACCGAATAGTTCATCTTCCCATTTTGTTTCTTCTCCTTTGGTAACGGTAATGAAATTAGAAGAAATAAATACACGCTTCACATAGTCATACCCGAACAATTCGACTGCTAGAGGCGAGTGCTTGCCTTCTTCAATCGCTTCGGTAGGCGTTGCGTAGTCGAAGGATGTACCATCGGGAGCTAACTCAAAATTTAGCACAAACTTCATTGAGTTTGGGTTCGGCGTTGATTCTGTGTAAATAAATATCTGTGGCTTAAACATGATTTCGGATGTGATATTGTTAACTGATTACGCTTCTACTAACAAGTAAAGAACAAATATAGTTTAGAAATGCGAAGAAAATAACAAACGTAGGGGCAGACCTATGTGTCCGCCCCTATTTTTTTTGAAATAACGTTGAGTCGGTAGGGGCAGACCTGCGTGTCTGCCCCTCTATTTATCATAACAAGGGCAGACACATAGGTCTGCCCCT
>JBMLRK010000441.1:0-11803 GCA_049241065.1 Spirosomataceae bacterium | reverse complement strand
GTCTGCCCCTCTATTTATCATAACAAGGGCAGACACATAGGTCTGCCCCTACCCACCCCTACTCCTCACCGCCTGATAATACGGCTTGTAAAATGGATGCTCCGTTACGTACAATGGGCTTATTATCGATGGATATTTCTGGATAGACCACGACATTACCATTGTCGGTATTTCCCAGTTTTACTGGAATTTGTTGAAAGGTTGTTTCACTCAATTTAACGAAAATAAAACTGCCTTCGCTACGACGTAAGATTGCTCCTTCTGGCAAGGTATTGACTAGTTTTTTAGCGGTTTGAATTTTTCCGTTTACATATTGCCCAACAATTAAGTGTTTTTCAAGTTCTTCGCTGTTGAGATGTACGTGAACGATGATTGTTTTGGCTTCGCCTTCGATGGTCTTTCCCACTAATACGACCCGTCCTGTAACCTTACTTTCGCTTAATTTAGGCGTTTCTAAGACTAGCGTTTGTCCTTCTTTTACACTGCTTGCATCTTTTTCAAATACTCGCATGTCCAAATGTAAGTGTTCGGTGCTTACTAAATCCATCAGCACGTCGGTTGCCACTACGTTTTTTCCTACGTTGATGTTCACCGTTTTTACAAAACCAGAAATTGGAGAGTGTAATTGTATTGATGGCGTAATAACACCTTTTTTCAGATTTGGAATCGAACAGCCGATTAGGCGTAATTTAACCTCCAAACCTTTTAAGAGAGCTTGTGTATTTTGAAAATCGGCATCTACTTGTTGTAATTTTTTAGAAGAACCCACTTTCTCCTGATTCAAGATTTCTTGACGGTTCAAGTCTTGTTCTTGAAACTTTTGCTTACTCATCGCTTGCAAATATTCTTGCTGTAATTGCACGTATTCTAAACTCTGAATCACCGCTAACACCTGTCCTTTACGAATGGCTGAACCTGGCAAAAGGCTAATAGATTTCACAAAGCCGCTAATCGGTACACTTACCGAAATCAGTTGCTGAGGAGGTACTTCTACCGTGCCTGTGGCGGAAACTTCTTCTGCCATCACCGTTTGGTCAAATGAGCCAAATTTTAAGTCAGCATGTTGGATTTGTTGAGCAGTTAAGCTAACCACTCCCGTGTTCTTTTTCTCTTCTTCTGGAGCTTTCTCGGCTGTTTTAGGTGAAGAACAGGCAAACAATAACGTGGATACAAAAGCGACTGTTAGGCTTCTGTGGATATATGATTTTAGGGACTTATTCATTTCCGATAAGGGTTTCGATGTCGATAATTAATTGACTAACATTTTGTAATTCAGACAAATACATTTCTTTGATTTGCCATGCTTGCGTGATATTCTGTACGAATTCGATGTATTCGATTTCGCCTGCCTGATAGCTTTTTGATGCCGTATATAAAATCAAGTCGGCTTGAGGCAAAGCCGTTTTTTCGTAATATGCCAAAGATGTTTGAGCTTTGTCGTACTGAATTTGCAACTGCTTCAACTGGCTTTCTAACTGCTGTTGCTCATATCTCAGGGTAGCTTCTGCCACTTGCTGATTCATTCCTGCAACGGCTATTTTCGCTTTTTGTGCTTTGGCAAAAATCGGAATGCTCAAACCTGCCTGTAGATATACCTGATTGTAGTGTTGCTCAATACTTTGATTGGCAAAACCTACCCGAATATCGGGTTTCAAGCGTTCTTTTTCTAACTGAGTCAAGAGGCGATTATGCTCTACCTGTTGTTGTAAAATCGCCAACATGGGATGTTGCGCTAAATTTGTTTCCGTCAACATAAGCGTTTTTTTCACTCCAATTTTAGTATCTATCAAAAACACTTCATCGGTATTCATCAAAAAATGTAAGTGTTGATAAACTCGCTGTTCGTCTGACTTAATACTTTGGATTTTATGCTCAATTTCTCGCAAACGGGCTTCGCTAGATACTTTTTCAAGCAAGTTCGTTTCTCCCGTTTTATGACGAATAGAAGCCGCACGAAAAGCAGCACGGTAGATGCTGTCTTGTTCTTGCAAAAGCGTTTGTAACTGCGTAAGTACCAACAATTGATTGTAACTTTTCTTTACTTCCGCAACCAACTGATGTTTCGTCCAATTCAAACGTTTTTCTGAACTAAGGGCTGCTGCTTTCAAGGCATTTTCCTGAGCTTTATAGACCGAAGGAAAGGCAAAATTTTGCATCGCATTGAGCGTTACATCGTTATTGGTGTACGTTTGGGTTCGACCAAATTGCACATCAATACTCGTTTTGGGTAAGTCTTTGGAAGTAGCAATAGCCTGTTTGTTCGTAGCTATATCCAATTTACCCACAGCGACTAATTGGTTGTTTTGCAAGGCTTTATCAATACAAGCACCCAAACTCAAAGGCGTATTTTGAGCGGTTGTTTGCAAACCAATACAGCTTAATACACCTATCAAAAGAAGCGTTACTACGGGTATTAAACTTGCCGCTCCATCATTGCCTTCATTAGGCTTTTGCTTTTTTTCTGCCATCATAAAACTATAAATAACGGGTAAAACCAAGAGTGTTAATAAGGTTGCCGACAGCAATCCTCCAATCACCACCGTTGCTAGAGGACGTTGAACCTCTGCCCCTGGTGACGTAGAAAGAGCCATTGGTAAAAAGCCCAACGAAGCCACCGAAGCCGTCATAATAACAGGACGAAAACGGGCTTTTGTTCCTTCTATAATCCGTTCGTGAATGTTATGAATTCCTGCTTTTTTGAGAATGTTAAAATAGGCAATCAAGACAATTCCATTCAATACGGCAACTCCAAACAAAGCGATAAAACCAATCCCTGCCGAAACCGAGAAAGGCATTCCTCGAATCCACAAGGCAAAAATTCCCCCAATAGCCGATAAAGGAATGGCCACAAAAATCAACAAGGCTTCTTTTAGGGAATTGAAAGTAAAGAACAGCAACGCAAAAATCAGCAATAAGGCAACAGGCACAGCGATTGAAAGTCGGCTTTTTGCCGCTTGTAAGTTTTCAAAAGCTCCGCCATATTCGTAAGTATAACCCGCAGGAAGCGTCACTTTTTCGCCCAATACTTGCTGAATTTCTAATACCAAACTTTCTACATCTCGATTACGTACATTGATACCAATCGTAATACGACGGCGAGCGTTATCTCTAGCAATTTCAGAAGGAGCGTCTCGATATTCAATCGTAGCTAGTTCTGCAAACTGGATTTGACCCCCATTCGGAAGCGGAATAAACAAATCACGAATTTGCTGAATATCCTGACGATGCAACGAATCTAAACGAACGACCATATCAAAGCGTTTTTCGCCTTCATACACCACACCTGCTTGCTCTCCTGCAAAAGCGGTTTTTAGCAAGGCATTTAACTCCTTTACATTCAAGCCATAACGAGCAATTTTTTCTCGATTATAGGAAACAACCATTTGAGGAACACCTTCAATTTGTTGTACTTTCAAATCGCCAACGCCTTCTAGTTTAGCAATGTGCTTAGACGCTTCCTGTGCTTTTTGGTACAGCACTTCCAAATCTTCTCCAAAAATTTTGATGGCAATATCCGATTTTACCCCTGCAATCAATTCATTAAAACGCATTTGAATCGGTTGGGTAAACTCAAAACTTACCCCTGGCAATACGGCTAGTGCTTCGTCCATTTGGGCAGCTAACTCCTCCATTGTTTTTGCCTTTTTCCATTCGTTGGGTTCTTTCAAATCAATAATTAAATCGCAGGCATTAATCCCCATGGGGTCGGTCGGAATTTCAGAAGAACCAATACGAGAAACGACTTGGTTAACCTCATCTGGAAATTCCTTGAGCATGATTTTTTGTGCTTCGTTGTTCATTTTCACACTTTGCGAAAGCGAGGCATTACTATGCAAAATCATTTCGACAGCAAAATCCCCTTCGTTCAATTCTGGAATAAACTCACCACCTAAACGAGTAAAAACCAACAAACTTAATCCAAATAAAGACAGGGCTAAACCCAGTACTAAATTCCTTTTCTGCAATACCCAACGGATAGCTGGTTCGTAGAAACGGTATAAGAAATTGATGATTTTATCCGAAATATTAAGTTCGGTACTGATATTTTTACTCAAAGCTAAGGAAGCCATCATCGGTACGTAAGTCAGGGATAAAATCAAGGCTCCGATAATGGCAAAACCAACCGTTTGAGCCATCGGACTAAACATTTTTCCTTCAATACCTGTCAATGCCAAAATCGGGAAATACACAATCAAAATGATGATTTCACCAAAGGCAGCCGATTGACGAATCGTTACGGCAGCATGATATACTTCATCGTTCATTTCTTCTTGCGAAAGCGTCAATTTATTCACATTGTTGGCAATAACTCTCGAATGTAAATGGTGAATAATCGCCTCTACAATGATAACTGCTCCGTCAACAATCAACCCAAAATCTATCGCTCCGAGCGACATTAAATTGGCTGACACTCCAAAGAGATTCATCATGCTAAAGGCAAAAAGCAAACACAGCGGAATCACCGAAGCTACTACCAAACCCGCACGAAGATTGCCCAACAGCAAAACCAAGACAAAGACGACAATTAAACCGCCTTCAACCAAGTTTTTCTCAACCGTTCCAATTGCCTTGTCAATCAATTTACTACGGTCAATAAACGGCTCGATGGTAATCCCTTTCGGTAAGGTTTTCTGAATTTCTGCAATACGAATTTTCACATCTTTCACAACTCGTTGAGCAGATTCTCCTTTCAGTAATAGGACAACTCCTCCGACTGTTTCACCTTCGCCATTACGGGTCATTGCCCCGTAACGAACGGCACTGCCAAATTGCACTTGAGCAATATCTTTTACCAAAATTGGAACGCCCGAACGATTAGCAACTACCACTTGTTCGATGTCTCCTAAACTAGTAACCATCCCTTCTGAACGAATGAAATACGCATCCGTTCCTTTCTCAATATAGCTTCCTCCCGAATTGGCATTGTTATTTTGTAAAGCTGTAAAAACATCACTAATCGTTAAATTCATGGCTCTTAATCGCTCAGGATTAATCGCTACTTCGTATTGTTTCAGCTTTCCACCAAAAGAACTAACTTCTACAACCCCCTTAATACCAAGTAATTGACGTTTTACAATCCAGTCTTGAATCGTTCGTAAATCGGTTAAGGAATAGCGTTGTTTAAACTGAGAATCAACGGCTAAAGTATATTGATAAAATTCGCCTAGCCCCGTAGTAATGGGAGCCATCTCTGGAATACCTGCCCCTGCAATAAGTGTAGATTCGGCTTCTTTTAGGCGTTCGGTAATCTGTTGCCTTGCCTTTTCAATGGGTACGTTATCTTCAAAAATGACGGTAATAACCGACAAACCCATTCGAGAAATAGAGCGAAGTCCTTTGGTATTTGGAATACTCCGTAAGCTAATTTCAAGCGGATAAGTAATAAAACGTTCGACCTCCGTAGCAGGTAAAGCAGGAGATTGGGTAATAATTTGGACTTGATTCGACGTAATGTCGGGCAGTGCATCAATGGTTAATTGTGTCACCGAAAATCCACCCCAAGTAACTAAGGCTAAGACAAATAGCCCAATAATCAGCTTCTTTTGGATGCTGAACCGAATAAGTGAGTCAATCATAAAAGAAAAGTCCCCTAGTCCCGAAAAGGAATAGCAATGGCAGTTTTTGGTAGTCCCTATCGTCTATAACTGATAAAAGGGTATATACCAAAAGCTCTCCTAGGATAGGACAGTTTATGTGTTGAAATGTTAAAGTCGAATGAAAAATGCTGATTTAGCAAGGAAGGAATACTATATCCGAGGAGGATTTAAGAAGGAGGCTACCAGAGCGAAATGGTAGAAGTTTTGCCAATTGAAGGTCGAAGCCACAAAGGGCATCACGATTGGCTTAAAAACCAGCGAAATCGACTGGAAAGAAGGCAAAAATACATTACCTACTTGTGAGTCGAAGCTAGGGAGTTGAGCGTGAGAGTGCTTGGCTGTCTTGGTATGTTTAGACGTAGCCGAATAGTGCATTTGTAGGAAAGCCATGAACGATAAATTAGTTTTTTCCGTTCGACGGTGTTCCTTATAATGCTTCACCAACTCCCCAACTTTCGCCAATTGAAAAGCATCTACCTTAGGAAGAAGACTTCCTCCAAGCAGCAGAATACTTAAAAGTACAGCGATTATTTGTTTCATTTGATGAATAAATTTTAGAATCTAAAGTTACGCTATTTTTCCATTCATCCTTCGGAAAGGGTAGGAAAAGTGGGCTAATTTAGAATGATATCAGCGAACACCTCAACCATTCATCTTGAAAAGAGACAATATTATACAACTAAAATGATAGATTCAATTCTGGAATCATACGGATAGGAGAATCCAAAATTATCCTTATCTTCAAACATCATTTACTTCATGACTAACTAGAAAGATGCAACGTAGAACATTTATTCAAAAAACAGCCTTAGCGGGTTCTTCCGCAATTGTGTTACCGAATATTATTTTTGGTAAAAATCAGGAGGAAAAAAAAGTACGACTGGGCTTTATCGGAGTGGGACTAAGAGGACGTAATCATGTAGAACAAGCCCTCTTTAGAAGCGATGTCGAAATCAATGCGATATGCGATATTAACCAAACGGAATTGGACAAAACATTATCGCTCATCAAATCGCAAAATCGAAAAGAACCTGCTGTCTATAAAAATGGAGAGCATGATTTTGAAAACATGGTAAAGCGAGATGATTTAGACGGCATTGTCATCGCAACCCCGTGGGAATGGCACGTACCCATGGCGATTGCTTCCATGAAAGCAGGCAAATATACCGCTGTAGAAGTGTCGGCAACCGTAACTCTCCAAGAGTCGTGGGACTTGGTGAATACGTTCGAGAAAACGGGTTCGCATTGCATGATTCTTGAAAACGTCTGTTACCGTCGAGACGTGATGGCGGTACTCAATATGGTGCGTCAAAAAATGTTTGGCGATTTGCTACATACACAATGCGGTTATCAACACGATTTACGGGAGGTGAAATTTAACGATGGGAAACGCTATTATGGTGGTGGGGTAGAATTTGGCGAAAAAGCCATTTCGGAGGCTCGTTGGCGAACCCAACATTCAGTAGATAGAAATGGCGATTTATACCCTACGCACGGACTAGGGCCTGTTGCCGAAATGTTGAATATCAATCGGGGTAATCGGTTTTTGTATTTGACCGCCATGGCAACCAAATCCATGGGCTTGCATAATTACATTGTGAAAAATGGGGGAGAAGACCATCCAAATGCAAAGGTAAAGTTCAAATTAGGCGACGTAGTCACGACCAATATCAAGTGTGCCAATGGCGAAACCATCACGATTACGCACGATACCAACGGCCCTCGTCCCTACTCTTTGGGCTTTCGAGTACAAGGAACAAACGGACTTTGGATGAACGACGGCAATCATATTTATTTAGAAGGAATTAGTAAAAAAGCCCATACATGGGACGATTTCAAAGAATATCAAGAAAAATACGACCATCCACTGTGGAAAACACACGCTCAAAGTGCTGAAAATGCAGGACATGGCGGCATTGATTTTTTTGTTATCAGAGCGTTTATTGAATCCATCAAACGAAACGTTGCCCCACCAATTGATGTCTATGATGCCGCAGCGTGGTCGGCCATTAGTCCTTTGTCGGAAGAATCCATTGCCAAAGGCTCTGCTCCCGTTAAGATTCCTGATTTTACTCGGGGAAAATGGAAGACAAACCAGCCTATCTTTGGGCTAAACGATGCGTATTAACACGCTCTTTCCGATTCATCAACCGCTATTTAGTCATCAATCCACATGGAAAAAACGATTCGTGTATCTACTCCTGGCAGAATATGCCTTTTTGGAGAACATCAAGATTATTTGGGCTTACCCGTCATAGCAGCAGCGATTTCCCGTCGAGTGAATATCCTAGAACAAGCATCGCAAGCAAACAAAGCCCTACTTTACTTACCCGACATTAAACGAACATCACGTTTTGATATTTACCCAGAAATGCCCTACACGCACCGAAGGGACTATTTTAAATCAGCTTTGAATATCTTACAAAGAAAGGGCTATACTTTTCAAAATGGCGTAGCTTGTACGGTTTTAGGCAATATTCCCATTAATTCGGGAACATCAAGTTCTTCTGCTTTATTGGTCAATTGGATTCACTTTTTAACCAAAGTAGCTGATATTCCTCGTGTGCTTTCCAAGGAAACAATGGCCGAAATTGCCTATCAGGCAGAAGTAGCGGAGTTTAACGAAGCTGGAGGTATGATGGATCACTATGCCACCGCCGTTGGCAATATCATCCACTTGTCCTCAACGCCTAGCATTCATGTGGAAACGCTGACCCCACAACTAGGCACTTTTGTACTAGGCGACTCGCAAGAACCCAAAGACACCGTAGGAATTTTGAAAAGAGTAAAAGGAGGCGTACTAGAAGCCATCGCTAAAATCAAGCATAACTCTCCCTCTTTTTCCTTGTTTACGGCAACTCAGGAAGACTTATCCACAGTTAGCCATTTGCTTTCTGAGGAAGAAATAGCCTTAATCGAGGGAAATATTGCTAACCGAGCTATTTTGCAAGAGGCTTTAGGCTTATTAAAATCACCTTCTTTCAAGGATGAAGAATTAGGAAAACTACTGAATAACCATCAAGATAATTTGCGTGATAAACTACACATTTCAACACCTAAAATAGACCGAATGCTTCAGGCAAGTATGGATGCAGGAGCTTTAGGAGGAAAAATAAACGGCTCAGGTGGAGGAGGCTGTATGTTCGCCTACGCCCCCAATCATGCACACGAAGTAGCCAAAGCCATTGAACAACAAGGAGGCAAAGCTTATATTATCCATGTAGATGAAGGGACGAGGGAGGAATAGATTGATATGATTTTACTCCCAACCCTGACAGCGGTCAGAGACCCTGTCAGCGGTTGGGAGTAAAAATCTTGTGTATTGATAAACCATTCTTTTGCCCCAACGATTTACGTTATCCACTTATGAATTCTTGGAAAGAAAAAGATAACCGCTGTCAGGGTCTTCGACCGCTGACAGGGTTTTAGCAAAACATTACTTTTTCAACACCCAGCGGTTTACGCTATTTTTTTGCCCTTCTATCACGATTTTATAAAAAGGGGATTGTTTCTTGCTGACATCCATCTGAAAAGATTCTTGTATTGTAGGCACCGTCGCAATTAGTTCGTAATGGTCAGTTCCTCCTTCTTCAAAATGATTGGTCGTGCTTAACCAGATTTTCACCTTACCCTTTTTTTCTAAGGCTTTCCATGAAATTTGTAGCGAATCTTTGTCTAAAACAGCCGTAGGTTTTGCCACCGAAATCGGTTGGATTAAAGCTACACCGTCCGTTTCAACAAGATTTTCTCTTGGGATTTCAACATCCATAAAACGAGCTATTGTAGGCATAATATCCACCACAGCAGGCTGATTTTCTTCAAAATACGCATTTAATCCTTGGGCATTGGTCGCTAACCAAGTCGTGCGTTCTCGTTCGCTTTGCCCTCCGTGGTTTTTCCCTGTTTTGGCATCTCGTCCGTGGTCGGTTGTAATAACAATCAACCAATCTTCTTTGAAGTTCTTTTTGCGGTACTCAATCGCATCCCAGACTTTTCCAATTTGCTTATCCACATAACCCAAGGCTTTGTTAAACTGCTCGCTATCACCATATTTATGCCCCATATCATCCGAATATTCGAGGTAAACCCATGACAAATCGGGAGCTTTTTCTCGTAAACAAGTAGCCGCTTCATCGCTTACTTTTTCATCAATTTGATGAATATACTCGCTTTGTTTGTCGTGTGGATACCTGAGCGTATCTAGTTCGTAACCATCAAAGGCAAAATCCATTTTTAAGTTCCCTGCCTCAGGCAATGACTCGCCTATCAATTTGGTTTTGTTATCTAGCCACGTAGAAAATACCCCGATTTTTTTATCAGGATACTGACGCTTTAATAATCTAAAAATTGTCCAATAATGGTAATTGGGTTTACGAATATCATTCCCCCATACATTGTGTTTATTCACCCAAGTACCCGTCAAAAGGCTATTATATCCCACCGCCGAAATTGTGGGCGTTTGAGAATATTGTCCTTTGTCACCACCTACATAAGCTCGTTTATAAGCCCCGATAGCACTGATTTTTTTCAGATTAGGCATCTCCATTTTCTCGATGGCATCAGCAGGAATACCATCCACAATCATAAAAACGACCTTTTTTTTCGTTTTTTGAGCAAGAAGAGGAGCGGAGAAGAAAAGAATGAAGACTAAGAGATAGTGTTTTTTCACAGTGAATTTATTTTGTGTTGATGAAATGTTAACCATATAACTAGTAACCGCTAACGGCACTACAAAACTCCTTGCTTTTACGGATAGTCTCCCTACGTTTTCGTTTAATAAATTGTTAAAGAATTAGGGTCAACGGGTTTTTAACCCGTTTCATTCATGGGTTAACGGACTTTTGCCCGTTTGGCTAAGAAGATTACAACGAGTTAAAACTCGTTTGCCCCAAAGTAGAAAACAAAAAAATCCCCACACCTTGCGATATGAGGATTTAAGTTTGTTTCGATTCTTACAATACAAAACCTACACCAACGGTTGAGTTTGAGAATTCATCTGTTAAAATGAATGCACCGTTTGCAGGGTTGTCTGCATATTTATCTGCAAAAATTGGTTTCGCTGTTTTGATGGTTACTTCACCAATTTCGTTCAATTTCAATTCAGAAACTTGATCAATTGTTTCTTGTTTTACTGCATCAATTTTATTGTTGATGGAAACTAACTTCGCTTTAGAATCATTGATTCCGTGTTGAAGAATGTAGTTTTTGCCAGCTACTAATGCTTGCGAATCCATCCAACAAATACGAGCTTTAATTTCTTTCAACTGAGCAGGTTGGTGGTCTGTTTTTACCAACATATTTCCACGGGAAACATCTACATCCGTTTCTAAGGTAATTACTACCGATTCTTTCGCACCAGCAGAAGCCACTTTATCCGTGAATTTTTCGATGGTTGCAATCGTAGAAGTTTGCCCTGTTGGCAATACAGTTACGGTTTCACCAACGGCAAAAGTACCGCTTGCAATTTTACCAGCATAACCTCTGTAATCGTGGAATTCTTCCGTTTTAGGACGAACTACAAATTGAACAGGGAAACGGTCAAATTTACCAGCTTCATACGCTAAGGTATTTGGGTTAAATGTCTCTAAATTTTCTAACAAAGAACCACCTGTAAACCAAGGCATTTCCGTTGAACGAATCGAGATATTTTGTCCATACAATGAAGACATTGGAATAAAGTTTACTTCTTGACCTTCAAAAGAGAACTTCGCTACAATTCCTTCAATTTCCGTTTTGATTTCGTTAAAACGAGCTTCGCTATAACCAACCAAGTCCATTTTATTGATACAAACAATCACTTTCGGGATACGCAACATCGAAGCGATGAAGAAGTGACGGAAGGTTTGTTCCAAAACACCATTACGAGCATCTACCAAAATCATAGACACTTTCGTATTTGAAGCACCTGTAACCATGTTACGAGTATATTCAAAGTGACCTGGTGTATCAGCAATGATGTATTTACGCTTTGGTGTTGAAAAGTAAATATGAGCCACGTCGATGGTGATACCTTGTTCACGCTCGGCGATTAGTCCATCTGTTAATAAAGATAAATCCGTAAAATCCAATCCTTTACGTTTAGAAGCTGTTTCTAATGCCTCAATTTTATCTTTTGTAATCGACTTTGTTTCGTATAATAAACGGCCAATTAACGTACTTTTTCCGTCGTCAACTGAACCTGCGGTTGCAATTCTAAGAATGTCCAT
>JBMLRK010000440.1:0-6604 GCA_049241065.1 Spirosomataceae bacterium | reverse complement strand
TTGTTGTTTCCATCACATAAATTCAAACTAAATGGTGCTAAAATATTACCTATATCATCACATAAGAATAGGCATCTTTAAATTTACTGTAAAGGAGCTATTTTCAGCATTGGTTTACTTTCTTGCATCAGATTCCAGTTGTTCATTAACTCTTCTTGATGTAATACAGCCCATTCAATCACAAGTCCTAGCGTTTTTGCTGGTAACTTCCCCTCCAGAAGGGCAAAATCCTTAATAGCAATTACGGCTTTTAAATCCCCATACTGTGCATGAAAATGCGGTGGATTATGATCGTCGTAAAACATGAAAATAATAATTCCAAAGAAGCGACTAATTTGCGGCATGACGTTGTTCTTTATCTTTCCATTCCTCAAACGATAATCCAATCAGCTTTAAATATAAAGCGTCAGGACACATATCTAAATCCTCATTCCAAGCAATTGCATTTGATTCTAAGTCAATATAGACTTTTGAAAAAAGACCCATAGAATTATCCCACTGCTGAAATATTCCTTTGTGAGCGAGGTACGACAAATCCGCTACACCTTCTACTCCATCTTCATATTTTAAGGCGAGTTGATAATTTTCAAGTCCCTTAACTGCAACAAGTTGTGGAAACATAATTAATATATATGATAGATTTTATCTTAATCCAAAATACAGGTAGAATATAGTCTCGTCGAATAATAAGCAAAATATCAAAAGAAAATTATTACTCCTCAATAAACACAAACTACCGTTACGAATTATAAATCTTCCCAACAATCAGTTCTTCTAAATATGCTTTGATTGCAGGTATTTCCATTTTATCAATTTATTGTTATTTCACCCTTAATCATATCTATGCAAAACTTGTGATCCTTCAGAAAGTTAAGTCCTAGCACCCCGTCATAGTCAGATGTAACACCATGAGCTTCAAAATCGTAAACTTGAATTTGGATATTATCTTTTTGAATGCCTAAGCATTCAAAATTTTTAATGTCATATAAATCAACCGTAACAACACCATTTGAAGTTTCAATTTCTGTTTCTCCAACTGAATCTTTTAACTGATACCCCGACATAAATAATCCATTAGAATCAAGTGTTGTATGTGTAGCAGCCGTATCAAAAGCTAAGTCAAATTCATATTTACCTGCAATTAATGCTGTAACAATTATTACTTCATCACTACTCTCAGGTACTTTAAACTTTGTTAGTTTCATACTCTTCTCATGATGCCCATTTTACGCATTCCTTTTGATTTTCCTGTAAATACAAGTTTAATTCTTTCAAAGCCTTCTGTTTTATCTCTTCCTAAGTAACAAACTTCTTTTTTATCCTTAGAATGATATAACAAAATTCCTCCAAGAAGAGTAAACTCCTCTTTTACAGGATTGCCCAACAATAACCATTCATCTGGATAAAGTAGTTTGGCATCTTCAAAAGACAAATATGTATTTTCCATTTCCAAAAAAGATTTTATTGTTGATAAATCTTCCCAACAATCAGTTCTTCTAAATATGCTTTGATTGCAGGTATTTCCATTTTATCAATTACATCTTGAGCAAAGGCTAACATCAATAAAGAGCGAGCTGCTTCTTTTGAAATACCTCTTGCTTGCATATAGAAAAGTGCATCTGTGTTTAATTGTCCAGTGGTTGTACCGTGCGAACATTTAACGTCATCTGCCCAAATTTCTAACTGCGGTTTTGTATTCATGGTTGCTTCCGTTGACATTAATACGTTTTTACACGATTGGAAGGCATTTGTTTTCTGTGCGTCTTCACGAACAAAGATTTTACCATTGAATACGCCTACTGACTTATCTTTCAAAATTCCTTTGTATAACTCATTCGAGTTAGAATTTGGTTTAGCGTGGTCAACGGCTGTATGGTTGTCGATATGCTGCTTTCCGTTTGGAATGTATAAACCAAACATATTTGCTTCTGCATATTCGCCATCAATCTTGATATTCAAGTTGTTACGAACAAAACCGCCGTTAGCTGTTACTGTATTAGCCGTAAATACTGACTTTCCTTCTTGATATACCGAAGTAGTACCAATGTGGTAAGCATTGTCTGATTCGTTCTGAATTTTGTAATAATGAACGTTTGCTTCTTCTGCTACGACAAACTCTGTAACCGCATTCGTAAAGCATTGGTGTTCACCCAATGAACGAAACGCTTCTGCTACTTGCACTTCTGCACGTTTTCCAATCACGATTAAATTACGTGGTTGAGAAGCAACATTTGCTTGGCGAGCATCTGAGATAAAACGTAAAATTACAGGCTGTTCAACTATCTTTCCTGCTGGCACGTGAATAAAAATTCCGTGTTGAGCAAAGGCAGTATTCAACGCTGTAAAAGCATTAACCTCAAGATCAGAGTTTTTGTTAATGTTCTGAGCAACTAATTCAGGTTGTTGTTTGATTGCATCAGCCAGTGACAAGATTTGTAATTCCGATTCAGGACTTACAACTACTGACAATTCTGCATTATAAACACCATTGATAAAATATAAGATATTTCCCTCTAAGTTCGGAATATCTAATTGATTAACGTCCTCTTGAGAAAACGAAGAAACAGCATTAAATTCAAAGCCTTGATTGACTAAGTTTTTAACGTTTGAATACTTCCATTCTTCGTGCTTAATGGTTGGGAAACCTAATTCATTGAACGTTTGAATGGCTTGCTGACGCACCTGATGAAAAGGCGTTTGAGCCTGTCCATTCAATTTACTTTCAAACTGTTGAAAGTCTGCTAGTAATTGTTCTTTTAAGTTGGTATTATTCATAATAGTGAAATCAAAAAGGGATTAACGAATGACATTAGTACGTTTAACAACTTAAACTGTTTCTCCCAACTCTTCCTTAATCCAATCGTATCCTCTTTCTTCTAATTCTAACGCTAATTCTTTTGTACCTGACTTCACGATACGTCCTTTGTATAATACGTGTACGAAATCTGGCACGATATAATCTAATAAACGTTGGTAGTGAGTTACTACGATGGTTGCGTTTTCAGGTGTTTTCAATTTATTAACTCCTTCAGCAACAATACGTAAGGCATCAATATCAAGACCAGAGTCAGTTTCATCCAAAATAGCTAATTTTGGTTCAAGCACTGCCATCTGGAAAATTTCGTTTCTTTTTTTCTCACCACCCGAAAATCCTTCGTTCAAGGCTCTGTTTAACAACGATTGGTCGATGTTTACATAAGCCATTTTTTGTTTGAACATTTTCAAGAAATTAACAGCATCCATTGGTTCTTCACCACGGTATTTTCTAATTTCATTGACAGCCGTTTTCAAGAAGTTCGTTGTAGAAACTCCTGGAATTTCAACTGGATATTGGAATGCTAAGAATACACCTTCCGCTGCACGCTCTTCTGGAGCTAGTTCCAACAAGTCTTTTCCAAAGAATTCTACAGTTCCTTCTGTTACTTCATAGTCTTCACGACCTGCTAGTACAGAAGCAAGGGTACTTTTACCAGCACCGTTGGGCCCCATAATTGCATGAACTTCTCCTGCTTTTACTTCTAAATTTAAGCCTCTTAGAATCTCTTTTTCACCTATCTTGGCGTGCAAATTCGTTATCTTTAACATCGTTTTTGTAGTAATTATAAACTAAATTTATGTTTAGTGGAATTCTGATACTGCTAAATACTTGTATCTCAGCAAAAAAGCTTCGTATCGTTCCATTTGTCAATTTCGTTTACAAAATTACCTATTGGATTTTTCAAATACTACACTTTATTTAGAATAACTCTAAACAAATGAAAAAAGTTCAACACTTTTATGATAAATGTACCTTTGTATTGTAAACATCTTTGAAAATAAAACGCCGTAGTCATGCACACCCCTCAATATAGGCAACTTTATGAAAGTCTAAGACATCAAATTACCACAGGAATTTATAAAGAAGGTGATATGATTCCGTCAGAAAATGAACTTGCGACGCTTCATCAAATCACGAGAATGACGGTTCGACAAGCACTTGATGATTTGGTAAATGAAGGCTATATCTGTAAGCGAAAAGGAAAGGGAAGTTTTGTCCAAAGTAGAAAAAACTCCTTTGGAACATTGAAATTCAACGTTAAAGAATCAACAGAAGAAGTCGTATTGACCAATCGAATGCTCAAAAAACCAAGCATTCACGAATGGGAACAAGGCTTTTTTTATGACTTATCTGAAGACGAAAAGCGTGCGGGTTGTATTTCGTTAAAACGGGTCATTTTGGTAAATGACAAAGCGACTGTGATTGAACAGCTTTTTTTACCCAATATCCAATTACCTGGTTTTACGATGACGACGTTCATCAACGATTCCGTATTTGAAACCTTACAACAGGCCTATCATTTAGAAATTACGGGTTGCGAGCAGGTACTCAATGCGATTAAAGCAGATGGAGAAGTGGCTTTTATACTAGGTTTGGAGGAAGATGCTCCTATTTTGGAAGTTTTTAGACGGTATAAAACCAATCATGATTCGTACATCTACGCAAAACTACTTTGTAATACCAGTCATTTTCCGTTGATTGGCTAATAAAAAAGGAGCGACTTTCAAATCATTGATGGGTCGCTCCTTTTTTTATACCTATTTGTCAAACTACTACATTGACGGGACAAGCTTGATTTGAGCTTGTACAATACCGTACCCTCTACTTGATAAATCTGCACTTCCACTAAAATTAAAATGAGTAGCGTCTAACAAATCAATGTTAGCAATCCCTAACGAAAGACCTGCAAAATTGAAATTTGAAATTTCAATCTGCGTTTCGTTGTTCGAAAATTTCCACGTTCCCGAGTTTGATGAGTTACCGTTGTTGTCAATTCCTTTTACCTTTCCATCAGCTTGAAATTGAAGACGAACTTTTGATAAGTCATATAAATTCCCAGAAGAAGATCGGTCATAAACGACTACCAAGCCTCCTACAGAATTAGCTGACTGGATATACCACTCTACTGCTGTTAAATATTCCGTTTTAGATTTAGGGCTGGCATCTGATTTTTTACAACTGCTGATACTGAAAATGCTTATCGCACAAAGCAATAACATAGAAAGATATTTCATGATTTGATTTATTATAGCGTTTTTGATTTGGTAGGAGTTTTTGAAAATAACGTCAAAAACAAAAGACTAGTACAAAGATAGAAGCATTTTTTGACACAAAGTAAGAAAGTCCTTCCGAAAATCAGAAGGACTTATCATCATGAACCTCTTTAAACTTTTAATCAAAAATTATAACGGAAAGTTATAGCATATATTTTTTCTGATTTTTGATTATCGACTAAACCCTAAATTGATGCTACGGATACTTATTTTTTGCCGTTTAATCAGCACCGTATATCATTACTACACACCTTTTTACTATAAAAAGCACCAAAGTCAAATAGATTAAATTTAATCATGGAATAATAACACAACTGGATTTTATTAAACAAAAAAAGAGTATTTTGGTTGGAAAAATGGATTTTTAACCTAATTTTAGTTTAAAATAGTAGCAGTTTCTACTGATTAAGTATTTGTACTTAACAACAATTTTCTACTATTCGCAGTCATTATTTTACTTCATAAAAATCTATGTGCTTATGCTAAGTCGAGTTGCAAATTCTATTTATTGGATGAATCGGTACATCGAGCGTGCCGACAATTACGCTCGTTTTATTTCTGTTAACTTTAACTTAGCTCTTGACCTTCCGCCTGATGTACCCGAACAATGGGAACCGTTAATTATTGCAACGGCCGATCATTTCATTTTTCATGAGTATTACACAGAAGCCACTCGTGAGAATATCTTATTTTTCATGACATTTGACACTCGCAATCCGAACTCTATTCTATCGTGTTTGCTAAATGCCCGTGAAAATGCCCGCACCATTCGTGAAAGTATTTCGAAAGAAATGTGGGAATATATCAACCAAATTTATTGGACTGTTAAGGATGCTACTCAAGAGAGTAAGAGTTGGGAATTAGAAAAATATCAGGGTTTCTTGGAGAATATCAAAACAGGTAGCCAATTATTCTATGGTATTGTGGATTCGACCATCACTCGTGGAGACGGATGGCATTTTGGCCGCTTGGGTAGATTGTTAGAACGTGCTGACAAAACGACTCGTTTCTTAGATGTAAAATACTTTACCCTCTTGCCTGAAATCGAATCGGTTGGTTCTCCTCTGGATTTAATGCTATGGTCTGCTGTATTAAGATCAGTAAGTGCCTATAACATGTTCCGTCAGCAATATCAGTCGGTTAATCCATCTTCAATCGTAGAGTTTTTATTATTAGACTCTAAATTTCCTCGTTCGGTCATGCACTGTATTTGTCAAGCAGAAATTTCTCTCTATGAAATTTCGGGTTCGGCTATCCATAAAGGCTATACCAATCATGCAGAGAAAGCACTTAGTAAATTGAAGAACGAAGTTTCTTTCACTGAAATCAAGGACATTTACGAAAAAGGATTGCATACCTATTTGGATGAATTCCAAATAAAAAATAACAGTGTTGGGAAGGCTATTTTTGAAACCTATTTCGACTTAAAACCGATTTTGGTTGAAGAAAAAGTAGATTAAGTAATAAGCAGTTATTCGTTAATAGTATATCTGTTATCAGTAGGTACTCAAAA
>JBMLRK010000439.1:0-3703 GCA_049241065.1 Spirosomataceae bacterium | reverse complement strand
TACCTACAAAAAAAGACACAGAGCAAAAGCCCTGTGCCTACGTTTAGATTTATCGGTAAGTAATTGAATGTCAATTAGAAGTTCAATCCTAACTTAGCATAGTAAAATGCTCCGTTAAAACCAAATTGCTGTCCACCCGAAGAACCCCAAGGAGTTGTACCTGTTTGATTGTTGGCAATACTCAATTGGTCTGGATAAACATCAAAGATGTTGTTTGAACCTAAAGTGATATTAGCTGATTTGGTTAGCTGATAATTTACAGAGAAGTCTGTCGTTGTTTTTGGCGTAAATACTTGATCTCTACCACCTGTTGAACTATTCAAGTTACTTTGTGTTACGAACAAGGTATATTCTCCAAAACGAGTTAATACTACATTCGGCGTGAATTTACCGAAAGTATAACCAGCTAGGAATACGAATTTATTTTGAGGTGTACCAGACTCATAACGACCACGTTGCTGACGGTCAAAGTAAATTCTTTCAGATAAATACTGACGCACCTCCGCTGATGCAGAAGACGTTAAGCCTGTTGGTACATGCACATCCGTTACCACGGTGTTAGTAAAGTTTCCTGATAGGGATAAGTTTAAATTTCCTTTTCCTACTTTATTGCGATAAGCCAATACAATATCAATTCCTTTCGTACGAGTATCAATCGCATTCGAGAAGAACTGAGCAGCATTTACATCTGGATAATTTACCAATAAGCCTTTTACTAATTCAGCAGACCCTTTTACGATTGGATCAGAACTAGTGATAGAGTTATAATCAAACGTACCAGTTAACGTAATACGGTTTTTAATCTCAATTTGGTAGGCATCAATCGTAGCGGTAAAGTGTTTTGCAATACGGCTGGTTATACCGAAACTGGTGTTCATCGACGTTTCTGGTTTAAGCGTCGGAATACCAAACGATTTTGTTGCATTATTATCGTTGTTGGCTACCAACGATAAAATCAAGCTACCGTCTGACTGTGGAATAGAAGTCGTAGCAGAGTAGTATTTTTGAGATAAAGACGGCGCTCTAAATCCAGTACTCAATGCTCCTCTCAATGCTAAACTTTGCAAAATGCCAGAACCGTTTTCAATTAACTTGATTAAGGTTGATGTTTTCCATGTCAATTGATCACCAAAATCGCTGTATTTTTCATAACGTAAAGCACCTGTTAATAAGAAATTGTTTGAAACTTCTGCCTCAACATCTCCATACAAACCGATGCTATGACGGTATTGGTCTTGCTCATCCGATGGTTGATACCCTGGGAATACCTGAGCTCCTGCTGGTCTTGGAGCTTTGGTTGTTCCGCCAACGGTAGTGATATACGTATCTCCGTAGTTTTTGTACGATTTTTCTTCGCCTGCAATAATTTTGTAATTTTCTAAACGATATTCTGCCCCAAATGCTAAGTTATACGCTTTGATAGCCGTACTCTCAAAACGACGTGTTAAGCCGATGTTGGTTGTATTTTGTTTAAAAACCAACGCACCACTATAGAATTTCGTTGGGCTTGATGTTCCCATTGAAGCATTGATAGTATTTTGGATAGTATAATCAATGCGGTTATTACCCGTCGTATTACTGAAATCTAAATCCCAGCCTTCTGTTTTACCTTTGATACCTACTGTAAATGACCCATCAACCAAACGAGCTACGTTTTCTCCTAAGAAACCAACGGGATAGATGGTAGGGAAGTAACGGCTAGAAACACTTGACATTGAGGTAGTACCGTTCGGGAAACGATAGGAGTTGTTTGGGTTAACGCTATATTTTGAAGACATTCCTCCAAAGGCATACAAACTCATGGTTGAAGTCAATGGAATTGACGCATTGATAAATAAACTCGCATTTTCCTGTTGTCCATTACCACTACGACTAGAACCATAGCGATCTACAGCTTGTTCTTTAGCCGTAATAGTAGCAGCATCTGTTCCTGCCGCATAAGGGAACCAGTAAAGACGAGCCCCTGTCAAGCGGTTATTGTATTCGAACATCCCTGAACGATTGGTTGCTTCACGGTTATTAATTTGTCCTGAGATGTTCAAAAAGCCTTTTTCTCCAATTTTAAAGCCATAATTAATACCTGTCAATAAGGTAAAACCATCTTTCATGTTACGATAGCTGGTAACGTGTTGACCAGTTGTCATCGAAATTGTTCCTTGATTTACGCTTGATTTCAAGACGATATTCACCACCCCAGCAATAGCATCCGAACCATATTGAGCAGCCGCACCATCACGCAATACCTCAATACGTTCAATAGCCGAAACTGGAATGGCATCTAAGTCTGTCGAAGCAGCTCCTTGTGCAGGTGTACCTAATACGTTTACTAAGGCACTGGTATGGCGACGTTTACCGTTTACCAAAATTAAAGTCTGGTCAGGAGCAACACCACGTAAAGCCATTGGGTTAATGTGTGCTGTTCCGTCTCCCCCACTCTGACGGTTGGAGTTAACCGACGGTGCGATGAAACTTAAAATTTGAGACAAATCGGTACGGCCTGTCGCAGCAATTTCTTTACTCGTAATAACGTCCACAGGGACAGGCGTTTCGATATTCGTTCTTGCCTGAGACGAACGAGAACCAATCACCACTACTTCTACCAAGTTTAGTCCATCTGATTTTAGTTTAACATCTAAACTTGTTTGCGTACCTACTTTAAGTTCCTGTCTTTCGTATCCGACAAAAGAAATAAGCAATACGTCTTCTGGCTTAACGGAAATGGTGAAGCCACCTTCTGCGTTCGAAGTTGTTCCTTTTTGAGTGCCTTTAATTAAAACAGATGCACCAGCTAATGGAGAACTGTCTTTACCATCCGTAATTTTACCTAAAATACTACGTTGTTGAGCGAAAGTTCCCCCCAGTGTAAGCGTGAAAAATGAGAGGATTAATAAAATTTGTTTCATACGGTTGTTGATTAAGTTGTGGTATAAAGTAGATAAGATGAATACAATCTTGTGTCTTCACTGATTGAAGATAGAAACAAAATTGAACAAACCTACAGCGTATATTAATTTAATTTTAAAAAAATAGTACAATTTATTTAAAATTAAACGAAACATATTTTTATTTATACTAAACCCATATAACCACCTTTAATAGACACAAAATTTATCAAAAAAAAGCACCTCACATTAAAAATTAAAAATTGAACTTTTACTAAAAATAGGTTTTATTTTAAGCCAAAACTTAAAATAAAAATGAATTCAATCGAAAAATAGGTTTTAAAAAATACTCATATTTGAAATATATTTGCATAAGTATTAATACTAAGATTACTTTACAATAAAAATACAATAGTAGTGTATAATGATTTAGACTTTATAAACAGGGATTCTATTATTCAAAAAAGACGTAACAATCGAAGATGACAATATTGAAATAATTATATTTTATACCAAACGCCCATGATATAAGATTTGCTAAATTTGGTCCTTAACAACCAAAGTGACATTTAAAACAACTATGCTTTACATACGAAAAGTCTAAACGTAATTTACAGAAGTCGTCTGACATTTCGTATCATATTATTTTGGAGAATAGTTGGAAATAATCAAAAAAATAATCATAACTTTGCATTCGGATATTTAACCGACTCATAAAGAGTCCATACAACCATGAAGCTAAGACAAATTTTCTGCTAATTACTCCTCTCTCGGCTCTGCAAAATCCTGTCTTCATGGATATTGCCCTCCGAAAGGGCAGT
>JBMLRK010000438.1:0-2102 GCA_049241065.1 Spirosomataceae bacterium | reverse complement strand
GCTTTCTATTATGCTGTCGGACGGTACGGTGATTAAAAAAGATGAAGTACTCGAATTTCCTCCAAGTAAAGAAGGAAAGTGGTCATACATCAGCACCAATACAGGGACGATGATTAATGCGGGAACGTACCGAATTACTCTCCAAGCAGATGCTTTAAAAGGAATTTATCTGGATGCTTTGGATGTACAATAAGTTCTAACTAGACAATATTGTATAATATATTAGAAAAATACTATAAGTAATGAGAGGTTTAGTATGCTAACTTTGTAGAAAATATTAGCCCTATAATTATGAACTCTCTCCCAGTTTTTGACCTTGTAATCATTATCCTCTACTTAGTTGGGATGGTATTGGTGGGGTTTTATTTTTCTCGTACCAATAAAAATTCAGAACAATTTACAACGGCATCGGGTAAAATCCCAGGTTGGGCGATAGGGGCATCTATTTATGCGACCTTCCTGAGTAGTAATACCTTTTTGGGTGTGCCAGGCAAAGCGTACGGAGGTAATTGGAACGCCTTTGTGTTTAGTTTATCCATGCCTTTAGCAGCTTGGGTAGCCTCTAAATATTTCGTTCCTTTTTATAGACATACAGGAGAAGTATCTGCTTATACGAACCTCGAAAAACGCTTTGGCCCTTGGGCAAGAACGTATGCGGTTGTTTGCTTTTTATTGACACAATTAGCAAGAATGGGGTCAATTTTCTTTGGAATTGCCCTTAGTTTGCAGGCATTGACAGGTTTTTCGATGGAACTCATCATGTTTGTAATGGGACTTTGCATTATCATTTATACCGTCTTGGGAGGAATTGAAGCGGTTATTTGGACAGAGGTTGTACAGGCGATTGTCAAAACGTTTGGAGCGTTACTGATTGTCTATTTAATCATTCACGAAATGCCCGATGGCTTTTCTAAAATCATCGAAATTGGACAGGCGAATGATAAGTTTAGTTTAGGAACATTTAAGCCAACCTTTGTTGAATCGTCTTTTTGGGTGGTGCTATTATACGGTTTTTTTATTAATCTCAACAACTTTGGGATGGATCAAAACTATGTCCAACGCTATCATACAACTAGCTCCAACAAAGAAGCATCGAAGTCTCTTTGGTTATGCGTTTGGTTGTATATTCCTGCTTCATTATTGTTCTTTATTATAGGTTCTTGTCTTTTTGCTTACTATCAAGTACACCCAGAATTGATTACCTTATTAAAACATCAAGTAGCCTTAGAAAAACTGCCGAACGGTTCTCCAGCCGAGCTACAAGCCATCATGGACACCTTGCAACCTGCCGATTATGGAGACAAGGTGATGCCTCATTTTATGGTAACTAAAATTCCTGCGGGCTTAATGGGCTTAATTGTTTCGGCGATTTTGTCAGCCGCTATGAGTACCATTAGTTCGGGAATGAATGCTTCAGCAACCGTTTTTTCAGTAGATATTTACCAACGTTATTTTAAGAAAGACCTTAACGAAAAACAACATTTACGTTTGTTACACCTGGCAACGGTTGTGTTCGGCTTATTGGGAATGGGAACAGGCATTGCGATGATTGGCGTAAAAAGTGTTTTAGATGTGTGGTGGCAATTATCAGGCATTTTTGCAGCAGGAATGTTAGGGCTTTTTCTATTGGGCATTATCAGTAAAAAATCCCAAAATCAAGAAGCAACCTTGGCAACCATTATCGGAATTTTAGTAATTATCTGGATGACTTTTTCCGCTTCTTTACCCGATGAGTATGCTTACTTACGCAATCCCCTTCATAAAAATATGATTATCGTAGTGGGTACACTTACGATTTTTTTAGTAGGAATTATATTGACAAAACTAAAGGGAAAACGAGTTTAGTGCTATTTTAAAACCTCAATATTAAAATGAAATGCAACGGGTTAAAACCCGTTGACCCCATACCACACGTAATAATAACCGATATAGTGAATGAGCCTACTCATTCCACGATAGAATATGGAAAATACAACAAAAAAGGGATTTATCCCCGTAATGCTTACGCCCTTCAAAGACAACGGAGCAGTTGATTACGATGGATTAACTCGTCTGACAGAACTTTATTTAGAAGCAGGAGCAAGTGGATTATTCGCCAATTG
>JBMLRK010000437.1:0-9357 GCA_049241065.1 Spirosomataceae bacterium | reverse complement strand
GTTCAGGTGTTAAGCCTAGCGACACCTATATCTAAAATGTATTCAGTTTGTAACTAAATCCATAAATACAATAAGAACACTTACCTTTGATCAGTGTCCTTATTGTACCATTGAGTGAAAGCAATTCTCAGAAGGTAATTCCTATTAAGTCTGGTCAGGAGACCATTAAAAACAATTTTTCTAATTAAACTAACATGAAAATCCCCTTTTTTTCTAGCTTATTTCTTTGTTTATTCATGACTTTGCCAGCAATGGTATTTTCTCAATCTCCTGACTTTACTATTCAAGATATAACGTTTAAAAGTCAGGGTGTCACGCTTGCAGGCTCAATCTTAACGCCTAAAAAGACCTTTGCAGCAGTTGTAATTGTTCATGGGTCTGATCCTGTAAAAAGAGAAATGGAGTTCGCTAAACGTCTTGCCAAAGAAGGCATTGCTGTATTGACTTATGATAAACGTGGAGTTGGAGAATCTGGTGGTATCTATGTAGGGCCATCTGTTGGCACGAATAATATTGACACTACTAATCTTAATTTATTATCTCACGATGCCAGTGCAGCAGTAAATACATTCCGAACCTATTTGAAAGATAAAAAAATACCCATTGGATTAGTCGGATTCAGTCAAGCAGGATGGATAATGCCGATTGCTGCAAGCAAAAATCCGTTAATCGAATTTATGGTTTTGTTTAGTTGCCCAACCATTACAACGCTAGAACAACTTAGATTTCAGTTTTACACCAATGGTAACACTAGTTTTTGGGAAAATCATACTGAGGCTGAAGCTCGTGAACATATCAAAAATGATGCTGACCGTTATCCATTTACAGCAACTGACCCAAAGATTTCTCTGAGTACGCTTTCAATTGCTGGACTTTGGCTTTTTGGTGAGAAAGATATACAGATTCCCGTAAAGTTGTGTATAGAGCAATTAAATACATTCAAAGCACAAGGCAAACCTTTTGAATATACGTTGTTTCCAAAATTAGGACACAATACTACTGCTCTTGACGGCAATTCGACACCTGTTGATATTTCAATTCAATGGATAAAACAACAAGTTTTGAACATTAAAAAGTCTAAAGTATCAAAGCTTTAGCTCAATAATTTCAGAAAATAGAGAGAACTTTAATTGAGTGTCTCTCTGTTTTTATATCCTTATCGCTAAGAAATCAAGAATAAACTTCCCCCTTTATTTTCATCAAATTTTCACCTTAAAACACAAAAACTCCTATCAAGTCTGGTCAAGGAGACCAACTTTGAAGTATAAAAAGTACGATAAAACTTTCGTATATTCGAGAGTTAGTGACTATTAGAACGACACCGTAAAATGACAACAAGACAACTATTCATTACAATCGTGACAATTTCGTTTTTGACAAGTTGCAAACAGGGCTACACAGTTGAAGACGATAAAGTTTACTATGAATATTGGAACGAAGGTAGTGGACAAGGAAAACGCTTAATTGAACAAGCAGACGCTACGACTTTTCAAACTGTAGAGTTTGATTGTGATTGTAGTTTTGATTTTGGTAAAGACAAAAATCATTTATTTATAGACGGAGAACCAATAAACGATATTGACCCGAAGACCTTTAAATTCATAGGTAATTATGTATTTGCCGACAAAGACAAAGCATATTTTTGGGGTTTCTATAACGATTTGAACGATTGTGCAATAAAAGGAATTAAGCCAAACAAAATTGAATTAATTAAATATCCTTGGGCGAAAGCAGGCAACATCTTAATTCACGGACACAACACAGTTTATCTTGACGACATCAACGATTTTATTCCCATTGACGATAATTGGGGAAAGACAAAAAAACACATAATTAATAAAAATCAAATTTTATACGGAGCTGACGTAGAAACTTTTAAAGTCACAAGTACTTTCCAAGGTAAAGACAAGAAATTCAATTACGAGTTCGGTATTATCAATGAAGATGATTTTAAAAAAATAAGTTTCAAAACCTTTGATTTTGCCAGTAAAGATTTCTGTAAAACGGAACCGATTGTATTCATTGATGTTTACGACAGTTTAGTTTCATATATAGAAGACAAAAATAATCCTATTGAAATTGTTGAAAAGCTTAAACAAATGGGGTTTACATTAAATGACACGATGTATTTAAATTGGGGTGGAGAATCAAAAATTATCAGAGCTTCTATGACAAGTAGTCAATGTAATTGTATTGTTGAAAAACTTTACCGTTACGATTATGGAAAACCTTCCGAAATAAAAAACATATTTAAAGTAACAGAAAGAGTGTACTGCGAAGCAAAATAAAATAGAACTGCAGAACAAAAAACTACTGCTAATAATTACGCATTCGTAATGGCTACAAGCCAAACAATAAAAGCCCCCACTGGTGTAGGTGTTAAGTGGAGCGTCACCCGCCTTCGCCAAGCTCTATTCCTTATATGCTATGCTAAAAACGATTATACATACATTCAACGACCTTGACAAATGGTTATCAGACAACTTCTATTTTGAAGACGGACACATTTTGGCTATCAAAGAAAATCCGCTAGAAATTATTGTCGGTTATAATGTAAAAGCAAACTATGAAGCAAATTCAGACAGACACATTTTACCTTTCAAAATAATTCCATCAAAAATTATCGAATGGGTTTACGATAAAGAAGTGGTAAATATCGGTGACGACAACTATATAGAATGTATCGAAACAAGTGAAGTTGAAAATGGGGTTTGTTTAGAATTCACGACTCCTACGACTATTCGACTTGTAGCAAAAAGTCTTATTGTTGAAAAACAAGAATTAATAAAAACAACGTTTAAGCCTTGGGCAAGTGAGACAGAAATGTATTTGACAACTGACCTTTCTGAAATTCCACGACCTGAGTTTTGGAAAGAGAAATTAAACAACTATGGACACGACATATTGTTTCGCTATTACGCAGGTGATAAAAGACAACCTGAACAAATTCCTTATCCAGACTATCAAGGCTACTACATACAACTTGCTGACAGAATAAAGTCAACACAAGAAGGAATTTTCCTAAAGCATCTAAATGTAGAAAATGGAAAACTGAGTTTAAACTTTGAAAACAAGGACGAAGAATTAGAAAATGTTTGGAACGACCTAACAATAATTCTTGCGGACTTTCCAAATGCTAAAATCAATAGCGGAAATTGTGAGTTTACTGGGACAAAGTGGAAACAATATTTGACTGACAAAGTATTACCGACAACAAAATGATAACCATAAAATATAGAGATTGGGAATTAATAGTGGACAAAAAACTCACTGAGCAGACTTATGAGAAAATTGAAATTAGTGGAGTAGAAAGCTGCAATTGTAACTACTGCAAGAACTTTGCTAACAATAGAGAAAATATATACCCAAAAGAAATAAAAGAATTACTTACAAGTATTGGTATTGATTATCGCAAAGAATGTGAAGTTTGGCATTATTGTAAAGACGAATTTGGAAGACATTGTTATAGTGGTTGGTTCCACTTTAAAGGGAAATTCAAAGGAAAAAGCCTTTCTGCACCGACACCTGATACGACTACTACTTATGACTTAACACCAATTTCTGACACATTTAGTTTAGGGTTTCTTTATGACAGTTCACTAACATTTTTTGAGGACAAAGAGTACTTAGTTCAAGTTGAGTTTGACGCTAAAACAACTTGGACAATTAGTGAAGATGATAGTTAATAAAAACACATCCAATAATAAGAATATTACCAATAGTAAGCCCCATTTATTCCTATCAAGTTTTCATATTAAAACACAAAAACTGCATTTATAGGTACGTTTTCAATCCAAAAAATAGAGAAAAACCAATAAAAACCTTACTTAACCTTTAAAATTAAACATAAAGTAATTTTATCAAGTTTTCCTTGTACAAATCAAAGTATTACAAAAACTTAACAAAAATCATGTTTGATATAGTAGTTTTTCAGAATTGAAAAAAGTATATTTACTCAACGTTAAAGTCTTATCTAACTCATTTAAAAAATAATAATATGATTAAATTTTGCCTTGTTGCATTGGTCGCTTGGGGGAGCATTAATGTCGCAGAAGCACAGAAAAAAAACACCCATAAAACTACGGTTGCTAAAAAAACGATAACTAAGAAAAAAGTATCTTCTTCGAAGAAAGCCTCTGCCAGTGCTAAACCTAAAGTTCTTGTTGCCAATGCACCTAAAGCAAGTCTTGCCAAAACTCAACGACTAACTCCCAAACAACTAGCTGAAGTTAAACGAGCAAACGATGCCAAAGAAGAAATTCTTAAAGGTGATGCTTACGTCCATGGTGGTCAGTTGTCAGAAGCCCTCGTTATTTATGAAAAATACAAAGACACGCCCTATATGGATGCTAAAAACTTCAAAAATATGGCTGTTTGCTATCGGAGTGTAGGGAAAGGAGTAGTAACCAATTTAGGACTTGCAAAAACTTATTTCGAAAAGTCGGCTACGCTTAGTAACGATGCGGATTCATATCTTGCTCTTGGTCAGCTCTTGTTAGTTTCTGGCAATGGACTAACAAGAAACCCTGCTTTGGCAAATGACTACTTAGGAAAAGCACTGCAAAAAGGAAATAAAGAGGCTGCTTACGAACTTGGAAGGCTCTATTTAGTGGGAGCTGAGAATCTTGAAAAAGATGAAACGAAGGCACTGATTCTTTTGGAGGCTGCTGGAGAAAGTGGTATTTCGGATGCACAATGGCTTTTAGGGAACACGTATAGTAAGGGTACGGTAGGCACTCCTAAAAACATGACAAAAGCCAAGTATTGGTACTCGAAATATAAAGACAGTAGCCAAAAGAAAACTGTTGATTTATAGCACTTTACCTTATCACCATTATTTTTTCTGAATACAAAACCCATAAATAGGGCGAACTATCTTCCCGAATAGTTCATCCAATTAATCATACCATAAAATCCTTTCGGGAAGGGAAATATTGAGAACTCATGAAAAAGCTATCATTCATCTTATTATGTTGCATTGGTTTTGTAAGCCAATTAGCCGCTCAGACCAGTAGCACAGCCACGCCAACACTCAGCATTGGTTCGGCAGTTAACTTATCAGGTAAACAACGAATGCTTTCACAACGTATGGCAAAAACGTTTGTCTATATGGGCATGAATATTAATGCTGAAGCAGCTAATAAAGAGCGTACTGCTTCGATGATTTTGTTTGAAGAAAACTTAAAAGCCTTAATGGGCTATGCTCCTACTGAAAAAATCAAGAACCTGTTAGCCCGTGAAGAGGCTCTTTGGAAAGACTACAAAAAACAGATTTTTGCAGAAGTGAATCAGGAAAATGCAAAGGCAATTTTGGCTTCCAATACGACTATCCTAACTGCTTGTGACGATGTGGTAAAGGCTTATGTAGAATATTCTGCAACACTACCGAAAAGAGAAGAAGAGCAAAAAGCAAGTTTCCTACAAATTGCTGACAATGCCAATATCTCAGGAAGACAGCGTATGCTTACGCAACGTTTGACGTTCTATTATGCCGCTTATGTTTGGGGAATTACTGAACCTGGAACGGAGGTTAAATTGAAAGGATATGCCGATTTAATCAGACAGAGTTATAGTAAATTGATTACTTCTGAAATCAATACATCGGATATTGACGACGAATTAGCGGCTACTATTGGCGACTGGCGTGAAGTGGAAGAGCGTTGTACAAAAGACAATTGCTTTACTTTTGATAATAAAGGAATGGACGTAACTCAGATGTATGCGGTGTGTGCAACTATCTTAAAGCACATGGATAAGGTTACAGGGATGTATGCAAAGCTATCCGAACAATAATATTTTCAAACACAATTACCTGAAATACAAGAAGATACAATTTGTGTCTTCTTTTTTGTATCCCATAGGAACTAAGATTATCCGACTTTTTGTTTTATCTTTGATTAAAATTACAACCTTAATATATTATAAGATCATGGGAAAATACGTAGTAGCAACTGATGCTAACTTTGATGAATTGATAAACTCAAACCAACCAGTACTAGTAGATTTTTGGGCAGAATGGTGTGGCCCTTGTAAAATGATTGGACCAATCGTTGAAGAATTAGCAGGTGATGTAGATGGACAAGCTATTGTTGCGAAAATGGATGTTGACGGAAACTCTGTAGTACCAGCTAAATTTGGTATTCGTTCTATCCCTACATTATTGATTTTCAAAAACGGAGAAGTTGTTGATAGATTAGTAGGTGGAAATATTCCTAAAGCTGTTTTGAGCCAAACGCTTTTAAAACACGCTTAATTGCTTTTACACAAAAAAAGAGCTAGTAACTAGCTCTTTTTTCATGCCTTCACTCCATTGACATCAGGGAACTATCCCAATTTTTCCATACAGGTTCGTAGCCTTGTTGCTGAATCATGTTAGCAATTTCAGATGGGCTACGTTCATCACTTATCTCAAATTGTTCTAAGGATTCTGGCTCTACGATATAGCCACCAGGATTTGTCTTTGAACCTGCACTCATGGCAGTAATGCCCAGTTTAATGATATTATTCCGAAACACCTCATTTTCTCTAGTCGAAATAGATAATTCTACCTCCTCATTAAAAATTCGATAGGCACATATCAATTGAACCAGTTCACGGTCAGACATTTCCATCTTTGGTTCTAGCCCTCCCGAAAACGGTCTAAGTCTTGGAAAGGAGATAGAATAGTTACTTTTCCAGTACGTTCGTTCAAGGTAATCAAGGTGCATCGCCGTAAAAAAGCAGTCTGTCCGCCAATCTTCTAAGCCAATCAACACGCCCAAACCCATCTTCAAAATACCCGCATTACCTAAACGATCAGGGGTATTGATTCGGTAAGAAAAATTAGATTTCTTCCCTTTGGGATGATGCAATTTATAGTCCTCTTTATGGTACGTTTCCTGATAGACCAATACCGTCGTAAGCCCTTCCGCAATCAATTCATCGTATTCATGCTGGTCGAGCGGTTGTACTTCCATAGAAATATGAGCAAAATACGGACGAATCAATTGAATTACCTTCTTTAAATAAGGAACACCAACGGTCTGATTCGCCTCTCCCGTAACCAGTAAAACGTGTTCGTAACCCATCGCTTTTAGTACCTTTATTTCCTGCAAAATCTCTTCATCCGTCAAGGTCTTACGTTTGAGTTTATTATCAAAACTGAAACCGCAATACGTACAAATATTTTGGCACTCGTTCGATAAATAAAGTGGCACATACATCTGAATTGTTTTGCCAAAACGTTTTTGAGTAAGTCGATGACTCAATTGTGCCATAGATTCCAAATAGGAAGCCGCAGCAGGTGAGATTAAGGCTTTAAAGTCTTCTAAATCCCTTTTAGCTGTTTTATTTAAGGCATATTCAACATCCTGTGCCGTTTTGGCATAGATACTTTGCTTTACTTCATCCCAAGTAAATTGATCAAAAAGTGCTTCAAAAGTAGAAATCATAGCTAGTTATCAGCCATCGGTAATCAGCATTCAGCACAAGACCGAAACAGACAACCGAAGGCCATTTTACAGATTCAAAAACTCCGTTAAGGGACTACTTGCTCTAGCCATATTACTGACTTGTGCTAGTTTTGCTTCAAAGGCCATTCGTCCTGCCTCTACTGCCAGCTTAAATGCCTTTGCCATCAGAACGGGGTTCTGCGATACCGCAATGGCCGTATTTACCAAAACGGCATCAGCCCCAATTTCCATGGCATAAGCAGCATCCGAAGGCGAGCCAATCCCCGCATCTACCACCACAGGAACACGACTTTGTTCGATGATAATTTCTAAGAAATCAATCGTTTTTAAGCCTTTATTGCTTCCAATCGGAGAGCCTAAAGGCATTACTGCCGCCACACCAACTTCCTCCAAACGCTTACATAACACAGGGTCTGCATGAATATAGGGCATTACCACAAAGCCCAACTTTACCAATTCTTCCGCCGCTTTGAGGGTTTCAATCGGGTCTGGCATTAAGTATTTAGGGTCTGGATGAATCTCCAATTTTAGCCAGTTAGTTTCTAAGGCTTCACGGGCTAATTGAGCTGCAAAAACCGCTTCTTTTGCATTTCTTACCCCTGAAGTATTGGGCAATAAATTAAACTGAGGATGATTTAAATGACCCAAAATATCATCTTCTCGTTCTTTCAAATCAACTCGTTTGAGGGCAACTGTAACCAATTCAGAACCTGATACAAGCAAACTCTCTTCCATCAAGGCAGCAGAACTAAACTTCCCTGTTCCCGTAAAAAGACGAGATGAAAAGGTTTTGTCTGCAATAGAAAGAAGCCCCAAGCCTAGCCCCCTAGCCCCCAAAGGGGGAATACTATTCGACGTTTTTTTTTCTCCGAGTACAATTCCCCCTTTGGGGGTTAGGGGGCTTTCTCTGGGGGTTAGGGGGCTGGTTAGTAGGCTAAATCTACTCGCCATTTCAGTCGGGTTTTCTGCCAAATTAATCATCGAAGAAACGGCCACACCGTATAAACCAATTTCTTTTAACAGAGCAACATCTTCCAATTGAATACCTCCTATGCCAACAATTGGCAGGGTTAATCCTTCTTCTCGACACTGTTTTATCAATGCTTTATAGCCCTCTAATCCTACAATTGGACTGAGATTTTCTTTGGTTTTAGTAAAACGATAAGGGCCACAACCAATATAGTTCACCCCTGCTTTATGCAAGTTTCTGATGTCATCTATGGTATTCGCCGTACCTCCTATGATAATGGCATCGCCCAATAAAACACGGGCATCTACAGGAGAAGGATCTGTTTTACCTAAATGCACGCCATCTGCCCCGATTTCGTGAGCTAGTTGAAAATTATCGTTAATAATTAACTTGGCATGAAACCGTTTACAAACAGCTTGGGTTTTCAATGCAATTTCTTTCCACTGCTCATAAGGAGTATTTTTTACTCGTAATTGAACCCATTTCACCCCGCCCAAACAAGCTTTTTCGGCCTGTTCCCAATGCGGGACAGTCGGTAGGTTTTGGGTAATATAATGTAGTGATGCGATTGTCATTTTTAGCTAGTTTTCAGTTATCAGAAAACCGTTATTTTAAGCGTTTTTCCTAAAAAATTGATGGATATGTAAGCCGATCATTTCAAAAATGGCTTCCCAATAAAGTTGGGGAACTTGATAAAAAATGGTTGATGTATGTTTTTGCGTCTGAACAAGCTTTGTGTAAATCATACCCTTTTGCCAAACCTGCGGCTATCGCAGAGGACAACACACAACCAGAACCATGTTTTTCGCCATTTTCAATACGAGGACTATCAAAAAAAGAGACTAAACCGTTCTCAAAAAGTACGTCCTCCGCAGTAGCCGTCGTCTTATGCCCCCCTTTCAAATAGACCGAACAAGAAGTAGCTAATTGCAGTGC
>JBMLRK010000436.1:0-7718 GCA_049241065.1 Spirosomataceae bacterium | reverse complement strand
AGAAACAAAACTCAAAACGGGTAACTGTTGCCACTTCGAGACGAGTAATTCCGCTTCTAAAAACTTAGTTTGCAGACGCATTCCTTCTTCAAGCAAGTTGTTTTTTGCGGCAGTAACCGAATTTTCTACCGACAAAGGCGACAAGGATTCGTTAAGAATCAACTCTTCGTCTGTGTCACACAAGGTTTTTAAGATTAAGGTTTGCTGTTCAATGTTCCAATTGGCTTGCTCGATTTTATCGGCAATCGTAATGCTATTTACCTGTGCGTCGTTCAAATCTTGCTGACGAACCAAACCTTGAGCATATTTTTGTTGAACAATGGTTAAAATACTGTCGGACTTCTCTTTATTCAACTGTAAATAAATCAGTTGCGTTTTGAAAGTCTGGATGTTATGATAGGTGGCATTGAGTTGGTCAAACAGATTTTTCTTGTTAGTTGCAATGGTATTTTGGGTAATCTCTTCGTTGATTTTGGCACTTTTGATACGGGCATAATTCCCCAAATTGAAAATATCAAATTGTGGAGTAAAATTGAAGGTAGAAACATATTGTTGCCCCATCGTAATTTCTTTGAACGAACCAGCAGGCCCTCCAAAAACCTCAGCAGGAATAAAACTAACCGATTGACGAGTATTGTCTAGCATAGAAACCGTAGTCGGAATCCGTGGATTGACTACGTTACCAAGAGCCGTTTTTCGGGTAAGGACAGCTAGGTTTTGTTGTAAAGAAGCAACTTTGGTCGTATAACTATGCTGATCGGCGAAGGCAAGGACTTCCGAAAAACTCGAAAACTGTCGCCGTTCCTGAGCCTCAGCAAAAACGACTAACAGTAAAAAGACGAATGATAAACCGTATTTCATAAAGGGTTCTTTGATTGCAAAGACGTTAATTTGACTTGATGTTGCCAAATTAGCGTATAAAATCAACAAGCACTATGATTAAAGTTCTGAGGCGGACAAATTTGAATCTGAAATGGACAGGGAATATAATCTAAACACCCATTAACTACTTAACCATCCTAAATACAAAGGAGCTTTTACTTTACTAATGATAATTTCTTCCTCAAATTGGAGGCTCAGTTTTACCAATAATTTTCTTGCAAAATGATGTACTGTTTCTTGAATGGCTTCTTTATTTACTAAATGTTGTCGGTTAGCTCTGAAAAAAGCTTCTCCTGCCTGTTGTTCCAATTCTTCCAAATGTTGGTCAACAACAAAGGTATTTCCAGAGAACGTTTTTAAGTAGGTAATTCCATTACGTAGGTAAAAAATGGCAACGTCTTTAAACTTAATCGGAATGATTTGGTCTTTGTGATAAATCAACAAGGCATTCGTACTTTTCGTTAAAGTCTGATTTGTATAGAGTTCGTGTAATTTATCAACCTGCTGGATTCCTCTGGTAAAATTTCGTTGCAAGTTTTCATACTTTGCCAAAGCCGTTTCTATTTCTTTTCTGGCAAAGGGTTTTAAAACATAATCAATGCCATTTGCCTTGAAAGCTTCTAGTGCGTATTCGTTATAAGCGGTACAAAAAACAATGGGAGTTAAAACAGAAACTCGTTCGTAAATCTCAAAACTTAATCCGTCCTCCAACTGAATATCGCTAAAAATCAAATCTAGTTCAGGCTTTGTCTTCAAGAAAGCAACAGCTTCTCCAACAGAAGGAAAAACTCCTACAATCTTAATCTCAGGATTGATTGCCAAAAGGGTATCCGACAAATCTTCTGCCGTTAGTTCTTCATCCTCAATAATGAGTATCTGCATCGTTTAAAGGGGTTAACGTGACCGAAAAAGTGGTCGCTGTTTTTTGAATACGTAATGCTTGTCCTCCTAGTAATAAAAAGCGTTCATTCAAATTACTTAGCCCAGTACCTCCCCTTTCTGTTTGCAAGGGTTTACTTTGCAAATTATTCGACACCACCAATTGCCCCTCTTCATTCCATTTTATCGTTATATGTAAAGGAGCATTTTTAGAAACAATGTTGTGCTTTAAACTATTTTCAAACAAGGTTTGAAGGGTCAAGACAGGCACAAAGTTTTTTTTCATTTCTTCTTCTGAAAGCTGATTTTCCAGAAAAATACTATTGACAAAACGCACCTTTTGAATGGCTAAATAATTGGTAGCAATACGTATTTCTTCTTCTAAAGAGTTGATTGTCTTTTTATTAAAATCAAGAGAGGAGCGTAGTAAATCGGATAATTGCAAAATGTACATTTCGGCATCGTCTGGACTTTTACGCATGAGTATTTTAAGTGTACTGAGGGCATTAAACAAAAAATGAGGCTGTAACTGATTTTTAAGATTCTGATACTTGGCATCCATATTTTGGTATTTGAGTGTAGCAAATTCTCGCTCCATTTTTAGGTGTCTTTCCTGTAACCGTACCAACGACTGCACAATCAAAATCACAGAATTATTGACTGTGATTACAAAAAGAGCGACAAAATAAGGTGGAATATGCTGATGAAATGGATGCAGATTAAAATGTTGAATCAAGATGGGCAATATCAACCAAAAGATGGTAGCCCGAATTAAGGCCGTAAAACCAAATGTTGAAATAAATGACACTAGGTAAAATAAAAATAATTGTCTCTGCAAGTGTTTGTATAATTGGTTATTCAAAAACCATATTAGCGACATCATCATCATAGCAAATGCCCAAACAATGGGTAAAAAACGTAAATCGTTTCCCAGAGCAATAAATACGGGAGAAATAGATAAAATTGCTAAAAATGGAATAATCAGCAGGGCAATTTTCCGAGAAGCGTACTGTTTTTCTGGATTCATAAACCGATGAGTTAAAGCCAAATTTACGAGAGATTTGCCTTAACTCATCCATAGAACTCAACTATCTTTAAATCGCTAGTCAGTCATTTGCTTAATTACGACTACAATCAGGCTGTCAATCTGTGATTCCTAAAGAATAGATAAGTAGCTGATTTTCTGTCACTATTTCACAAGAAATAGTATTTTTTTAGTATCTTGTCTGACGATTTTATTCACTTAAACTAATAAATATGAAAGCAGTAAAAATTATTTTCATCGTCTTGCAAATCGCTTTAGGCGGTCTGATGGTAGTTGGTGGTGTTGCTAAATTTGGCGGCGAACCTCCTAAAAAAGAAGCCTCTGTCAAGAAAAGTCCTGAAGTGATTGCCAAAGAAGCCAAAATGGAAGGATTTGTTGGCGGTCTAATCGGAACTGGCTACTTTTGGCCATTCTTGGGAGTAGTGGAGATTGTAGGCGGTTTGTTACTAATCAGCCAAATTTTTTCTCTGTTGGGTGCATTTATTATCTTACCTGTAACTGTGAACATTTTCTTACTCCACATTTTTCTGGAAAATGAAAATCCTGTCGAACTAATCCTGCCTGTACTTTTATTAGTGATTAATTTAGCAATTATCTTTAGACAATACGATAAGTTGAAGCCTGTGTTTATAGGCTAGTCTTACGCTTCTCAATGGTGTTGTGTAGCTGTTTACATTTGTTTTTCACACAACACTATTGATACTTACCTCGCTAACACACATCATGATAACTTCTTATTTTTCACAGATCAAACAAGAAATTCTTTCTCAATTAGAAAAAGCTACTTTCAGCATTCAAGTAGCCATGTATTGGTTTACCCATGAAGAACTGTTTGATAAACTCTGTGAAAAGTTGCAATCGGGGGTTGAAGTAACGCTACTCATTCACCTTGATTACGTGAATAATCGGGCTTCTGGCTTAGATTTTCAAGTCTTTATTCAACTAGGCGGAAAGCTGTATTTTGCTAAGAAAGCCTATCCAATGCACCATAAATTTTGCATCATTGACAATCACACGCTTATTAATGGCTCCTATAATTGGACCTATTATGCAGAAATGAAGAATAGCGAAAACATCTTAGTAATTCAAGATGAACCTATAAGCATTCAAAATTTTCATGACGAATTTGAATTATTGAAACAAAAAGCAGAACGAATTCACCGACTAAGCCCGCTGAGTATTTATGAACTGGATGAATATAACGACTTAAATGTCCGAGAATATTTAGCAAACGACATGATGTATCAAGCTCAAGCAACAGGACGAACTTCCTTGTTACAGACAGCCTTCCAGCTCGTTCCGCATAATGTCAAGCTACAAGAAGAAGCGAATAAACTACAACTAACATCACAGCGAGTGCTTACGACCTCTATTGGGTCTAGGCTCGTTGGCGATAAATACCTCATCATAGTCAAAAAGGGAAGCAGTATTCCTATCAGCAAAACCGAAACGGTTGTGACCATAAAAGACAACCAAGAGCGTGCTTATTCTAGTATTTTTTATGGTGAAAAAGACAAAGCCAGCCTAAATAAACACCTACTTAATTTAACGCTACATCGAATACCGAAAAAACCAAAAGGAGTAGCAAAAATAAGGTATCATTTCTCCATAGATATTAATGGGAAGTTGAGCATTAAAAAATATTCTTTAGACAATGGCATGAGTATTTACCAAACCATCGACATCAATCACTTGCTCGTAGAGGAAAATAAAAACTCCCTTTCTACAAGCGTTTTATCTAGCAAAAAGGGAGTTTCAATAAGTTAATCCTTGTCAAAATGCTTATTTATAAGCCGTTATCGTTTGGATTGTACCATCTGGGGTATAATGCAATTCGGTTACTTTCACGTTACGCAAATGCGTTTTTCCAGAAAGTTGAATATCGTGATAAAATAAATACCACTTCCCTTTCACTTCTACAATCGAGTGGTGACTTGTCCAACCATCCACAGGATTCAAAATAATTCCTTTGTACGTAAACGGCCCAGCAGGACTATCGCCCACAGCATAACATAAATTATGGGTATCGCCAGTCGAGTACGAGAAATAATATTTGCCCTTATATTTGTGCATCCAAGAAGCCTCAAAGAAACGTTTGTCGTTATTGTCTTCTAAGAATAAATTCCCCTTTTCGTCCAAGATTTTGATTTCTTTTACTTCACCCGCAAACTGCTTCATGTCTGCCGAAAGTTTGGCTACTCGTGGCAAACGAGCAACTTCTCCTTTTTTCGGATTATCCGTTTTTCCTAGATAAGTATTGTGGTCGTAGCGTTGTAATTGTCCGCCCCAAATACCTCCAAAATACATATAGAAACTCCCGTCCGTATCTTTAAAAACACAAGGGTCAATGCTATAACTTCCTTTGATGGGTTCTTTTTCTGCTTTAAAAGGCCCAACAGGCGACTTAGAAGTCGCTACCCCCATGTGAAAAACATCACTTTTATCTTTCACAGGAAAATACAAATAATACGTTCCGTTTTTGTATGCTGCATCAGGAGCCCATAATTGGCGACCTGCCCACGGAATATCTTTGATGTCTAAGGCCACACCATTATCTTTCAATTTACCGCCAATTTTGTCCATCGACAAGATATGAAAATCTTTCATATCAAAATGTCCACCTTCATCATCCTCTTTTACTCCCGACTCGATATCATGAGATGGGTAAACATAAATTTTGCCATTAAACACATGAGCCGAAGGATCGGCCGTATAAATGTGTTTTACTAACGGTTGTGAAATGGGTTGTTTTTTCTGAGCTTCTGCCGAAAACGACAGGGTTAAAGCCGAAATAGCAAAAGAAAGCAGTACTCGATTATAGTTCATATTTGGAAATTGTTTTTGTAATCAAATGTAAGTATTCTAATTGAATATCCATCATTGTTTATCCTGCTCAGTATTTATGCTTATCAACAGCTATAAGCCGTTTTACAAGGCTTAGTTACCTTTGTGATAATTGGGTTTCTACGAATCATGTTTTGTGAAGGCGATGTCAATAAAGCACTCACTTATTTATAATTATACAATTTGACACGTTGAATGCCATAATCACCCACGGTAAAACGTAAATGGCGACCCTGATGGTCTTGGTCTCCGTTCATTCTTCTTCCTGCAATCCATTTGCCATTTTTATAATGTCCTTCATCAATTTGAGCAATTCCTGCAATTTCGCCTGCTGTTTTAGGTTCAAAGGTAAAGACTACCCCTGCTCCTGCTATTACAAATTCGTCGGGAGCTAGTTGGATAATCATTGCTCCAACGGTTTCCCATTCAGTCGCTTTTTCTTTCGCTTTGGGCGACCAACCAAGCGTATATTCATGGGAAGCAATCAACTTATAATACCCCAAATAGAGCGTATCCTTTTGGTTTATTCCATCTAATAAAACCCCTGCCATTAGTCCTTTACCTTGTTTTTCTAAAATTAAGGGAGTCAATTCTTCCAAAACAGCGTAGCTTCTTCCCAAGTATTCTTTTTCCGAAATATCTTCAACTGAAAAGGGACTAAAGCCAATCGCCTCGTGTTGCCCCATCGCATAAAACGCTTTGGCATCGGGTGCAGTGTCTTTGTTCGCTTCTGGAATGAATAAAGGATTATTTTTACGTTTGTACAAACCAGTCCAATGAGCAAAATCGGGATAATAAATATCAGGCGATAAAAAATCAATGCTGGTACCAGCCGCTTTCCATAAATCAAATAAATGTGGAAGTGGCCCTGCACTTGGATATTCGCCTGGCAATTTATTCGGACGGTTTAAGGCCGCATTTACATACATCGGAATTGGGTATTCTTTTTTGCCAGCCTGTGTTAAGCTATTGGTAAAAGCAGCATAATACCACGCCATAAAAAACTCGTCAGTTGCTACACTTTTGCCAAAGACTTCTTCCCAATTACCCGACGTTTTTAACCCATTTTCTTTCCATCTTTTTGCTAAATCAGCTTCAAGAGCATTACTATTTTTTTGTAAATAACTCATCAATTCTTTAGGCACAGCCGATTTAAAGGCTTTCTCTGCCTCTGCCGAATAGTCTCTTGCAGACGGCAACATCCCGATTTCGTTTTCTACTTGAATCATCACGACGGTTTGTTCTTTGGCATCTACTTGCTTAATGTGTTTCATCAAAGCGGCAAATACTTTTTGGTCGATACTCAAGTTATTAGCAGAAAAAGGTGACATGATTTCTACGGATTTTCCCTCTTTGCTTTTCGCTCTAGGAAAACGGTTATAGTCTTTTTTTACCCATAATGGAGCATAGCAAGACATACTGTTTTTCCAAGCACCAAACCACAAGAAAACTAATTTCAACTGGTGATTTCTTGCCTCAAAAATCAGACTATCTACTAAATCAAAATTATATTGTCCTTCTATGGGTTCGATTAACTCCCAATAGACAGGAGCAATGACCGTATTTAAGTGATTATTTTTAACTTTATTCCAAATCGGACGCATGTAGTCCATTGTGGAGCTACTTGAATTGCCAAGTTCGCCCCCTAATATCAGCATAGGCTGTTGGTTTACTACTAACTGAGTAGCATTGCCTTGGGTTATTAAATGAGGTATCTCGTTGTTATTCTGTGCAACAGTTGCGAATGAATAACACAAGGATAAAATAATCGAAAAGTTAAATTTAGACATCATCTCAGGATATAATTGATAAAGGGATTCCTGTAAAATTTAGGGTTGTGTAAGAGTCTAAAGTTAATGTGTCAAAAAGCTAAAACGAAATAGAATTCGACCTAAAGCAATTTAACGAATTTCTTTAAACTTTTACACAACCCCACTGGGTAAACGGGTTCTAACCCGTTTATAATAAATAACTTATGATATAAAACAGGATAAAATCTGTTTAACCATAGATTACTTAATGATTTGAAACGGGTTAAAACCCGTTTACCCTATTTACCTTTCAAGGT
>JBMLRK010000435.1:10901-24521 GCA_049241065.1 Spirosomataceae bacterium | reverse complement strand
TGTAACTGCTAAGGCTATAATTGAAAGGGTTGTAAGCCTTTGTTGTCCATCAATTACCCAAAATGAGTCCTCTTCCTCTTTATTATTTTGTAAAACTAAATACCCTAGATAATGTGTTTTATCATTTGGAATTTCTTCAATATCATTCCATAAATCTTCCCAATCATCTTTTTCCCAAGAGTAATCTCTTTGAAAAATGGGAACTTGGTAGGATTTGCCATTCCCGATTATGGTGTTTAAATTTATGAATTGTGACATAGTTGTTATGCTGTATTTGAATGACTGTGTATGCAAGGCTATTTAGGTTAGTATTGCCATGCAATTTATCCAAATCCTCTCAAACAAAAAAATCCTGTCGGTCACACCAACAGGATTTCGTTTTGACTATTGAATTTTTTCGTACAGTTCGTCCATCATGTTGAGTGAACCAACATAGAACGGAATTCGCTGATGAACACTTTCTGGAATAATGTCTAAAATATCGTGATATTGACTGCTAAAGGCTTGTCCGCCAGCTTGTTCGATTAGGTAAGCCAAAGGGAAACATTCGTACAAAAGACGTAATTTTCCATTCGGTGATTTCTTAGTTGGAGGATATAAATAAATGCCACCTTTTAGTAAATTTCGGTGAAAATCTCCTACCAACGAACCAATATAGCGGGCTGCATAACGCTTTGTTTTGCAGTCTGTTAAATAGTCTTTTACTCCTTCAGGAAAGTCTTTTAGGTTTCCTTCGTTACAAGAGAAAATACTTCCGTTTACAGGGATTTGCATATTAGGATGCGATAAAAAAAACTCCCCTAACGAATGCTCGTAGGTAAATCCATTAACTCCGTGTCCTGTGGCATACACTAAAATAGTCGATGAGCCAAAAAGAATGTATCCTGCTGCTACTTGCTTACGTCCACCTTGTAAAAAATCGGACATGGTCGGTTCTGTGCCTATCGGTGTAATTCTTCGGTAAATAGAGAAAATCGTTCCTATAGAAACATTTACATCAATGTTCGATGAGCCGTCCAAAGGGTCAATAGCTACTACGTATTTTCCGTTGTTATTTCCTGTATAAATAATGTCTTCGTTCTCTTCGGATACAATGGCCGCCACTTCACCACCATTGATTAAGGCACGGATAAAACGAACATCAGCAATGACATCCAACTTTTGTTGACTTTCACCCTGCACGTTTTCAGAACCTGCTCCTCCCGTAATATCTACCAATCCTGCTTTGTTTACTTCCCTATTTACTACTTTTGTTGCCAAAGCAATGTCTCTTAATAACTGCGATAACTCACCAGTAGCGTGCTTAAATGCCGCTTGGTGTTTCATAATAAAACGGTCTAAGGTAGTACCGACGGGTACAGCAATTAACTCCTCTTCTTCTTCGTAAAACTCCATGCTATTCAATGTTGATTATTTTCTGTGTTTCTTAATTAAAGGTAAGCTACTGAATAGTTATAATTCAAGTATAAAAGAAATGAAATTAACATTTTTTGGGATAAAAAGCGTCCTAGTCTGTCCTATTTTTTGGAGGATAAACTAAATAAAATATGACCCCAGCAAGTATTTTGCATCTAATTACAAGTTTTACGTATGCGAATGGTCTAGCAATATAGTATTTTTCAACTCATTATCCTTATACATACGTGTAGAGCTCCTGTAAGGGTTTTCTATTTTTGTTTATCCCAAATTAATAGCATAATTATTTTATGAAGTCACTCTCATTTTACATGAAACTATCGGTGCTTTGCCTCTGTGGTAACGTACTTTTCGCCCAGTCAGACCACAAGTTGTGGTACAAGCAGCCTGCTACCTTTTTTGAAGAAACGCTTGTTTTGGGGAATGGTCAGCAAGGAGCCACCGTTCACGGAGGGGTTAATAGCGATAAGATTTATTTGAACGATGCTACACTTTGGGCAGGCGAACCCGTAAATCCAAATATTAATTCTGATGCCTACAAAAATCTTCCTGACATTCGTGCTGCACTCAAGAAAGGGGATTATCCATTAGCAGAGCAATTAAATAAAAAACTACAAGGTAAATACTCTGAGTCTTATGCTCCGTTAGGGACACTTTTCTTAAACTTTAACCACCAAGGAAAGCCCTCCAATTATTACCGAGAATTGGATATTAGCAACGCCATTTCTAAACTTCGTTACGAGGTAGATGGTGTAACTTACACCCGTGAGTATTTAGTCTCGCATCCTGATAAAGTGATGGTAATTAAATTGACGGCCAATAAAAAAGGGGCATTGAACCTTAATGTAGGGTTTTCTAGTTTACTGAAATACGCACTCAGTAAAGAAGGTAATCGGCTTAAAGTCAGAGGCTACGCACCCTATCATGCTGAACCAAGCTATCGTGGAGATATGCCAAATGCCATTCGTTTTGATGAGAAAAGAGGAATGCGTTTTACAACCTTATTTTCAATTAAAAATACAGACGGACAAGTAACCCAAACCGATACTTCTTTGACGTTAAGCAATGCTTCGGAAGCCTATTTGTATGTTTCTATGGCAACAAGCTTCAATGGATTTGATAAAAATCCTGTTACGCAGGGAGCGAATGATCAAGCATTGGCAAGTCAGATATTGACAAAAGCGTTGGTTAAAAACTATGAAGTAATCAAAAAGGCTCATATTGTAGATTATCAGCATTTCTTCAACCGAGTGTCGTTGAACCTAGGGAAATCTACCGCTGACGAATTACCAACAGACGAGCGTTTGAAACGTTATGCAACAGGAAAAGAAGATAAAAATTTAGAAATTTTATACTTCCAATTTGGTCGTTACTTACTGATTTCTTCGTCCAGAACACCTAAAGTTCCTGCTAATTTACAAGGAATTTGGAATCACTACATCCGTCCACCGTGGAGCAGTAACTATACGACGAACATCAATTTAGAAGAAAATTATTGGCTCGTTGAAAATGCTAATTTGACCGAATTACATCAGCCTTTATTAGGTTTTATTGGTAATTTAGCTAAATCAGGTAACAAAACGGCTCGCAATTTTTATGGCGTTGATGGTTGGACAGTTGCTCATAATTCAGACATTTGGGCGATGACCTATTCCGTTGGCGAAGGTAGTGGTGATCCTTCTTGGGCAAACTGGAATATGGGTGGAGCATGGTTGAGTACGCACCTTTGGGAGCATTATCAGTTCTCGAAAGATGAGAATTTCCTTAGAAACTATGCCTTTAACTTAATGAAAGGGGCTGCTCGTTTTGGTTTACAATGGTTAGTAGATGATGGAAAAGGTAATCTAGTTACTTCGCCAAGTACCTCGCCCGAAAATCGTTATGTTACGCCAGATGGTTTCAAAGGGGCAACCATGTTTGGAGGTGCTGCCGATTTAGCGATGATTCGTGAATGTTTTCTACAAACAATTGAAGCGTCTAAGCTATTGAATAAGGACAAACCTTTTGCGGATTCCTTGACAAAAGCCTTAGCTCGTTTGTATCCATATCAGATTGGGAAAAAAGGAAATCTTCAAGAATGGTATTATGATTGGGAAGACGAAGACCCACAGCATCGTCATCAATCGCATTTATTTGGTCTTTTCCCTGGGCATCATATCCGTCCAGACAAAACACCAGAATTAGCGGCTGCTTGTCGTAAAACCTTAGAAATCAAAGGAGATTATACAACAGGTTGGTCGAAAGGATGGAGAATTAACCTATGGGCAAGACTTTGGGATGGCCCTCGTGCCTACAAAATGTATCGTGAATTATTGAACTACGTTGACCCTGATAATTATCAAGGACCCGATAAAAAGAAGGGAGGGGGAACGTACCCTAACTTGTTAGATGCTCACGCTCCTTTTCAGATTGATGGAAATTTTGGAGGAACAGCCGCCGTTATCGAAATGCTTATGCAGTCGGACGAAAATGAAATCCGCTTATTACCAGCTATTTCGGATGCTTGGGCAGAAGGTTCTGTAAAAGGTATTTGTGCCAGAGGTGGCTTTGAATTGGCGATGGACTGGAAAGATAAAGCCCCTACAAAAATTACGATTTCTTCTAAAAAAGGAGGAAAAACAACCTTAGTTTTTGGAAATAAACGTAAAGAAATACAGTTAGCAAAAGGACAAAGTCTTACCGTTACTTGGTAAAAAACGCTAATTGTACCACTGAGCTGCACAGAGAATCATGGAGTTTCGCAGAGAAAAATAATCTTTGTGAACCTCCGTGTCTCTTTGTGGTTCTCCGTGGAGTAAGCTGTACTGCTGATTCTTTTTCTACAATACCAATTCTTTCTCAACCAATTCTATAACTTTTGAAGAGAAAGGCATGAGCGGGTGAATACCAAAGGGGAGTTTGATGTTAGTGCCGATTCCTAACTGAGAACTATCGTTTGGAATAATTGTCGTATCGTATTTTGTCCAAATGGAAGTAACTGGAAGATGTTTTAAAAGATGAAGATCATTATTGAGTTTTTCTAAGAAAAGGCTTTTGGGTCGCATTTCTACACAAGCAATTCTATCAAAAACGTAAGCGGTAAACGTCCCATAATGAGGTGTTGAAATCGTAATCAGTTTTTCAGTTCGTTCTAATCCGCCAAGATATTGTAAATAATACCGAGAAACTAGCCCGCCCATACTAAAGCCTATTAATATAATTTTCTGCTCTTCTCCCAAATTAGAATCAATATAAACTTTAAGTTGTTCCGCCATTTTTTCGATGCTAATTGTCCCATTATTAGGTTGTAAGGTCAAGCTATGGTGTACATTTTTCCCTTTACGTTTCAAGTGTGCAGCCATCCGATTAAAAACTTTACACGTATCCCAAAAGCCGTGTACCATCACGATAGGCGTAGTTGAATCTTGATAAACAGTCATGTTATAAATAGATTTAATGTGTTTGTTCGTTGTTTTTGATGTACTTTATGACGCTACTCTTTTTTGAAAATAGCTATTGTACTTGGATAATTAGTCAAGTCTATCATTTTACGTAAATTAGTACTTTTAGCTATATTTCCATTATTCAACAACGAACAAATATTACCTGTTATTCATCTTAGTTCCTCATAATTAACGCTTATTACCAGTTCCAAAATTGACAGCCCTGTGTTTTATACAATTTTTACTTTATAAAACAATGTATTTGAAAAAAATGGTACATTTGTGCCATGTCGAAGCAAAGCATTACATATTCGCCCTCTCTCTCGGAAGACTCCTTGATAAATGATAGCCAACTTTGGCAGTTATTTAAGGGAGGAGACAAACGAGCTTTTGAGCAAATTTATACCAATTATTTTACACATTTGGTAAATTATGGTTCACGCCTTGTAAATGATGAAGCACTCTTAGAAGATGCCATTCAGGATGTATTTATTGAACTTTGGAGACGAAGAGAGTTTTTAACCAATGTTGAAAATGTAAAGTTTTATTTGTTCAAAGCACTTCGCAATCAATTAAGTCGTAATACCCGTAAAGATGTCTTCGAAAATGCCGAAGATATTGATAATTTTTTAGACTTACTTTCGAGTATTTCGGTCGAACAACAAGCCATTGAACAAGATAATACGTTAGAACAAGTAGTTGTGCTAGAAAATGCCTTAGCCAAATTAACCAATCGCCAGCGAGAAGCCATTAACCTCCGTTTTTATCATGGCTTATCCATCGACGAAATTGCTTCGCTGATGGATATTACCAAACAAGCTGTAAATAATACCCTTTCCAAATCGTATGCCGTATTACGACTATCCCTAAAAGCTTTATCCTATTGGCTTTGTTTGATTTCGGCTTCTCTTTCTTGATTTTCTTTAACTAGCTGATAATTAGCATAGTGTAAATTATTTTTAAAATAATTCATTTTTTTTGATTAGTTTTTTCAAGAAACTGTACCTCTATATATAGAACGCAGTTATTAGATTGCTTGAAGATGAAATATAACAATTTTGGGTTAAATGATTTTTTGAATGATGATTCTTTCATCCGTTGGGTACTTTACGGAGAGGATGATTTGCTATGGAAAAAAATCTGCGATAGTAATCCTTCCAAACAAAAACTGATAGAAGATGCTCGTCGTTTGGTGTTGCAAGTGCATAATCATGAAGCAACATCTTCTAAAAGTAAGATAAATATCAAAAGTGTTTGGACTAAAATTGAAGATGTCTTAGAAGAAGACTCAACGGAAGTTGTCTCTGTGCGTTGGTATCAGAATACTCCTTTTAAACTAGTTAAGTGGGCAGCCATAATCGCCTTGGTTGTTGGTTTGGGGTGGTGGATGAAACAGCCTAAAAATAGCTTTGAAAAGATTACTTACGAAGAGTTAATCTCTTCGGTTGAAGATAAAAATTCGTTAGTAGAACAAATAAACACGAGTACAATTCCTTTACGCATTCGCCTAGAAGATGGTAGTATGATTACCTTAGAAAAAAATAGTAAGTTGAGTTATCCAACGCATTTTGCAGCAGATAAGCGAGAGGTTTTTTTAAGTGGTAACGCTTTTTTTGAAGTACATAAAAATCCTAAAAAGCCTTTTTACGTGTACGCCAACGAAGTGGTGACCAAAGTATTAGGAACGAGTTTTAGAATTCAAGCATTAGAGAATGATAAACAAGTGTTGGTGAATGTAAAAACGGGTCGTGTTGCCGTATTTAAACAGAATCGCATCGACTTAGCTGACCCCGAAACCCAAGGGTTGATTGTATTACCTAATCAGCAAGCCGTATTTAGCAGAGTGGATGAAAGTTTAAAACGTCGTTTGGTTGAAGAACCTCTTCCTGTAGTTACAGCACAAAAAGTAGAGAAGCTTTACCTTGAAGATCAACCTGTTGTAGGGGTATTCAAATTAATAGAGCAACGTTACGGTATTAAAATGCTATATAACGAAGACCTACTTGAAAGTTGTATCATCACAACCTCTTTAGGGAATGAGTCACTATATGATAAATTGGATGTCATTTGTAAAACCATTGGAGCAAGTTATAAGGAAATCGACGCTCAGATAATTATTGAATCGCAGGGGTGCAGGTAAGTAGGTTGTTACGAAATAACTGCTTTTTCAGTTTAGTATAATAAAGTCAGTACATATTTTTACTTACGTCTAACATTTAACACCGTTGAGTAAAGGATTAATAATGAAGGTCTTTAGTCCAACATTTAAAATTCATAATTCAACATCATTACTTACGTTTTTTACTATGAATACAAACTAACGAATCCGAGTACAATTTCTTTCTATAAAAAAAGGGAAAAGATGTTGGCGCATCTTCTCCCTAGGTTTTAGCCCCTCTTTGCCCGCAAAAGCTGTGGGGACTAATTCGTTTTGTCTTAATTCAAACAAAAACAATCAAATGTATGTCAAATCTTCTTACTAAAAAAGAGATTTTCAAAATTATGAAGATCACTGCAATTCAACTTGTCATGGCAATGATGGTGGTGGGAGTCAGTTTCGCTCGCCCATCCTATGCCCAAGAACATCTGAAAGATCGAATTACGCTTACTGCCAACAAGAGCAGTTTGCGGGCTGTGCTACGGGATATTGAAAAACAAGTCGATCTTGTTTTTTCTTATCAAAAAGAGGTACTTGCTTCTAGCGAAAAGGTATCGGTATCGTTCAAAAACGAAACCGTAGAATCCATTTTGAACAAGCTTTTAAACCCTAGAAACATTAATTTCTTGGTGTTAAAGAACAATCAAATCATTCTTACCCATCGTGCTACGATTGAAAGTCCTGCGACCCTATCGCCGATAGTCCCAAAGTCTATCGAAGAGTTGGTACAAGGGCCTACCATCACGGGAACCATAGTAGATGCCGAAAAAGGCGAACCTTTGCCCGGTGTCAGTATTGTCGTAAAAGGCACTCAAAAAGGTACCACTTCCGATGCAAAAGGAAAGTACGCCATCACGCTTTTAGACAACGATGAAATCCTCGTTTTCTCATCAGTAGGCTACGAGAAACAAGAAATTGCCGTTGCAAAACGTATATCTATTAACGTTAGTTTAAAAAGTAGTAATCAGTCTTTAAATGAAGTAGTTGTCGTAGGTTATGGAACACAAAAACGTTCAGATTTAACAGGTTCTGTGACTTCTGTTCCAAAAGCCCGCTTGAGCCAAATTCCAGTAACCAACGTACTCCATGCCATTGAAGGAGCTGTAGCAGGGGTTTCTATTTCGCAAGGTTCATCCGTGCCAGGCTCTTCGGCTTCTGTTCAAGTGAGAGGTTTAAATTCCATTACCGCAGGTACAGGCCCGTTTATTGTAGTAGATGGTGTTCCGTTAAGCAATACAGACGGTGGTACCAACGACATTAACCCAAATGATATTGCTTCCATTGAAGTATTGAAAGATGCTTCTGCCGTGGCTATCTATGGGGTTAGAGGTTCTAATGGTGTTATTTTGATTACAACCAAAAGAGGAGCAACAGGCAAACCTGTAATTCGCTACAACACCTACGTTGGGTTAGAACAAATCGCCCACGTATTAGAGCCTAATTCTCCAGAAAAGTACGTACAAAAATACGCTGACTATATGAAACAAAACGGCCTAACGCAAACAGCCGTATTACCAAATGCCTATGAAGTAACTAATTACAATGCAGGAAATACCGTAAAATGGTTAGACAAAGCAACCCAAACGGGCGTATTGCAAGACCATAACTTGAGTATTTCGGGAGGAACAGCCGATGTGAAATACTACATTTCGGGTGAATTGCTAGACCAAAAGGGGGTTGTAAAAGGGTATCAATACCAACGTGCGTCATTCCGTTCTAATTTAGATGTAAACGTAACCAATTATTTAACCGTAGGAACATCGCTCTTTTTTACAAGCAATAATTACGACGGTGGCAGAACAAACTTCTATCTGGCCGCAGCCATGAGTCCTTACGGAACGGTGAACAACGCAAGTGGTGGTTATGAAATTTATCCCATGTACCCAGAATTGTTGTACATGAACCCCATGTTGGGCTTGAACGTAGATCGAGTAGATCGTAGCAAAAATTTCAACGGTAATTTCTATGCAGAATTACGTCCGAACTTTTTGCCTGGTTTCAAATACCGTGTGAATGCTTCGTACATCTATGTCCCTACTCGTTCGGGTTCATACACAGGTAGAGATGCAGGAAATACCATTGGTTCGGCAAGTATTTTCAATTCGGAATCGAATAGTACCTTGGTCGAAAACATCATTACCTATAACAAAGACTGGAAAAAACACCACATTGATTTTACAGGTTTGTATAGTGCCCAATCAAAGGAATATGTCAATACAAGTTCTGGAGCGACAGGCTTTATTAACGACGAATTATCCTTCTATAACTTAGGAGCTGGAGCAACCCAAACGAGTGCGTCATACAAAGACAAACGTAGTAATTTATCTCAAATGGGTAGAATTAACTACTCGTATGATAGCCGTTATTTATTGACCCTGACAGCTCGTCGTGACGGTTCTTCTGTATTTGGTGGAAATACCTCTAAGTATGGCTTATTCCCTTCGGTTGGTTTCGGTTGGAACATCAGCAGAGAACAGTTTATGCAAAATTTACCAGTGGTTAACAACTTGAAATTCAGAGGGTCGTATGGTAAAACAGGAAACGAAGCCATTGGGGTATATGGTACAGTAACGACCGATGTATCAGTACGTGTGCCGTTCTCTGGTGTAAGTACGATTGGCGTTCTTGCCGATAATTTAGGAAATGGAAACTTAAAATGGGAGAATACCACAGCCCTTAATTTTGGTTTAGATTTTTCTTTATTAAATAGTCGTATCAATGGTACGTTAGACGTTTATCAAACCAAAACGGAAGACTTAATCTTACGTCGTAATTTACCTGTTGCTACTGGTTATTCTTCTATCTTGGATAACTTAGGAAAATCTGAAAACCAAGGGATTGAACTTACCTTGAACACGGTAAATGTAAAAACAAAAGATTTTAGATGGGAAAGTAATATCAACTTCGCAGCCTACAAAAACAAAGTTGTTGAGTTGTATGGCGATGGAAAAGATGATATAGGTAACCGTTGGTTCTTAGGGCAATCATTGGGTATCATTTATGACTACAAAATGGATGGTATCTGGCAAGTGGGTGAAGATGCGGGGAAACAAGATGCAACCGCAAAGCCTGGTGATATTAAATTTGCCGACTTAAATGGTGATGGTAAAATCACTTCGGATGATAAGACAATTTTAGGAACAACGCTTCCAAAATGGACAGGGGGATTTACCAATACCTTCCATTACAAAAACTTCCATTTGAATGTATTTATTCAAACGGTACAAGGAGCCTTAAAAAACAACGTAAACTTGACATTTGCTGACGAATCTGGTAGAATGAACACGCCAGCAGAAATTGGGTATTGGACAGAAGAAAACAAAAGTAACACTCGTCCATCGTTGCGTTATTTTAATACTCGTGGTTATGGCTATGCTTCGGACAACAGTTATACTCGTATCAAGGATGTAACCTTGAGTTATAACTTGTCTAGTGAGGTAGCAAGTAAAATTGGCTTGGGTTCATTAACCCTTTATGTGAGTGGTAGAAACCTATATACATTCACTAATTGGATTGGTTGGGATCCAGAAAACAACTTTACTTTCAGAGGGTCAAATGGTTGGGAAAACAACTATCCTCTCGTGAAAAACTTTGTTTTAGGTGCCAATATTACACTCAAATAATCACAGACATTTTAGCATTCAATCAGATGAAAAGATATATTTTAACCATATTCGCTCTTGTTATGGGAGCTGGGCTTTTCTCAGCCTGTAAACAAGAATTTTTAGAAGAAACCGTCTATTCTTCTTACGCACCCGCTACCCTAACCGACTCCTTGGGTTTTGAGGCTTCGATTGTGGGTTTGCACAACCATTTAAGTCAGTTTTTCACTAAGTCCGACGCACAAGGTTGGCCTTCGGTTTGGCAAGTCGGTACAGATGTTGCCGTTGCCGCACAAGCACAAGGCATAGAAGTGCCTTACTACAATTATTCGATCTTAAATTCGACTGATGGGGCGGCTTCTTTTGCTTGGACTTGGGCTTACAAGATGATTAATAATGCCAATATTATTATCCAAAATGTAGAAAACCCTACTCTAAAAGGAATAACGCAAAAAAATAAAAATAGTATTAATGCCGAAGCTCGTTTCTTTAGAGCTTATGCTTACAATACTTTAGCAACGCTTTTTGGTAAAGTTCCGTTGGTCAAGGAACCGTTAACGACCCCTAAAACAGATTTTGTTCGTGAGTCATTGGAGAACATCAATGCGTTAATCGTAGAAGATTTGACTTTTGCAGCAAGCAATTTACCCGATATTGATAACGTAAAAAAAGCTGGGGGGAAAAGTATGACAGCCCGTGCCAACAAAGCGGTTGCTCAACAACTATTGGCAGAAACCTATTTACGTATGGGTAAAAATGACCTAGCAGAACAACAGTGTTTGGCAGTAATTAACAGCGGTAAATTTAGTTTAATGACAAGCCGTTTTGGTACAAAAGCATCTACCAATGGTGACGTATTTTCTGATTTATTCTGGTATGGAAATCAACGTAGATCACAAGGAAATAAAGAATCTATCTGGGTAATGGAAATGGAAAACCCGAATACGGTAGTAGGTGGTATCACAAACGCACCACAACAACGTAGGGTTTGGGGAGCAGCTTATTATCAAATTGCAGGAATGAAATTGACCGATTCACTTGGTGGTAGAGGCGTAGCACGTTTACGTTTGAGTAACTGGGTGGTTTATAGTTTATACGAAAATCAGGATATGCGTAATTCACATTATAACTTACGTCGTAAATTCTATTATAATGACCCTGCAAGTGCAAATTATCGCAAATTAGTACCTTATGCAGGAGCAGATACGGTGTTTAAAACCTGTCCGCATATCACCAAATGGTATCAGTTTGACCCAACAGATGAATTTGGTTTTGCCATGATTAAAGACGTTATCATCATGCGTTTGTCTGAAACCTATTTACTTTTGGCAGAAGCTCAGTTTAAACAAGGAAAATTAGCCGATGCTGCTACGAGCCTAAATGTGGTACGTGCTAGAGCTAATGCAACGCCTGTAACGGCTTCAATTGTGACTTTAGATTATATTTTGGACGAAAGAGCAAGGGAACTAATCGGAGAAGAAAACCGTAGAATGACCTTAATGCGGACGAATAAACTTGTGGGCAGGACACTTAGTTTAAATGGAAATAGTAAATTGAACCCGATTGTTGGTTTAACGACGACACACTTGTTATTACCGATACCTCAATCCGAAATCGATTTGAATAAGGATGCTAAATTAGAGCAAAATCCGGGGTATTAATAAATAACGTGTTGTGTAACGCTATAAACAGCATGGTTGGTTCTCCAGCCATGCTGTAAAAATTTAAGGAGTATGAAGATTAACTTATTAAGTATTCACCTACTGTTTATCACCCAATTATGCCTCGCTCAAAAGGCTGTTAAGACCGTTTTTGTGGGAGAAGGATGGGCAAATAATTCAGTGAATGCCGTCATTTTTCGTAAAAATTCATTAGTTAGTTTTAACGGTTATCAGTTTGTGGCTTATTATAACATCGACGGTTTTGTAGTTTTAGGAAAACGAAAAATCAAGGATACTAAATGGCAATTGCAGACGACTACTTTTAAAGGCAAAGTAAGCGATGCTCATAATTGTATTAGCATTATGGTTGATGGAAAAGGCTTTTTACATCTTGCTTGGGATCATCATAACAATGCCCTTCGCTATGCCAAAAGTATTGCTCCTTTGTCGTTACAAATGAGTGAAAAAATAGCTATGTTGGGCAAAACAGAAGAACGGGTTACCTATCCTGAATTTTACCGATTACCGAAAGGTGATTTGTTATTCTTCTACCGAAATGGCGAATCAGGTAAGGGTAATTTGGTCATGAACCGCTACAGTATTGCGACCCAACAATGGACGAGAATACAAGAAAATTTAGTCGATGGTGAAGGAAAACGAAACGCCTATTGGCAAGCTTGTTTAGATACCAAAGGAACGATTCATTTGTCGTGGGTTTGGCGAGAAAGCCCCGATGTTGCCAGTAATCACGATATGGCTTATGCCAAATCAGAAGATGGAGGAATCACTTGGAAGAATTCAAAAGGCGAAAACTATACCTTACCAATTACAGCAAACACAGCAGAGTATGCGTGTCTAATTCCACAAAAAAGCGAATTAATCAATCAGACTTCTATGGTGGCCGATGCCAAAGGAAATCCTTATATCGCCACCTATTATAAAGCACAAGGTGATTCTATTCCTCAATACCATTTGATTTATCGAGCTGATAATCAATGGAAAGAATTGAATTTAGGTTTCCGAAAAACGAGCTTTAGTTTAAGTGGAGTGGGTACAAAACGTATCCCAATTTCACGACCTCAAATTGTAGCATGGACAACAGCGAAAAAAGAATTAGCTGCCTTATTGATATTTCGAGATGAAGAACGGGGTAATAAGGTATCAACAGCACAATGCACCAATCTGGCTAGAAATCGGTGGACTTTACAGGACTTAACAAGCACATCAGTAGGTTCATGGGAACCAACGTACGATACCGAATTATGGAAAGAGCAAGGACACTTACATCTTTTTGTAGAAAAGGTAGAACAAGTTGATGGCGAAGGAAAAGCAACTTTACCCGCTCAAAAAATTGAGGTGTT
>JBMLRK010000435.1:0-10801 GCA_049241065.1 Spirosomataceae bacterium | reverse complement strand
TGACTTCAGCACAGCAAAAAAGCACGCATCCAACGAGAGCGACTTTGTTAAAAACATTCGCCCAAAATTTTAAAGATGCTGATAAGCAGTATGGTCTGCTTATGCGTAATTTACCGCCAGAGAAATTCCCTAAAACCTATTTTCCTAAAACGGGAAAATATGAATTTAGTGGTTCAGAATGGTGGTGTAGTGGGTTTTACCCTGGGTCATTGTTATACATTTATCAGCAAACTAAAAACCCAGCTTTGTTAACCGAGGCAAATCGTATTTTAGGAGTTCTTGAAAAGGAAAAAATGAATACGACAACCCACGATTTAGGATTTATGATGTTCTGTAGTTTTGGTAATGCCAAGGATATTGCTCCTAAACCCGCTTACAAAGACATCTTAATCCAAAGTGCAAAATCGCTTGCTTCTCGTTTTAATCCGAAGGTGGGATGTATCAAGTCTTGGGACTCTAAGAAAGGGGACTATCTAGTTATTATCGACAATATGATGAACCTTGAGTTGTTGTTTTGGGCTACCAAAGTAACGGGTGATTCGAGCTACTATAAAATTGCTGTGACTCATGCCAACACAACCATGAAAAATCATTTCCGTCCTGATTACAGCTCGTACCATGTAATCAACTACGATGCTGAAACAGGAGCTGTAAAGCAAAAAAGAACTGCTCAGGGCTATGCCGATGAATCTGCTTGGGCAAGAGGACAAGGATGGGGCTTATATGGTTATACGGTGATGTATCGTGTTACCAAAAATCCGATTTATTTGGAACATGCGAACAAAATTGCAAATTTCATTTTAACGCATCCTAATTTACCTGCCGATAAAGTTCCTTATTGGGATTTCAATGCTCCTAATATTCCAGATGCCTTGCGTGATGCTTCGGCTGCATCTTTAATGGCTTCGGCTTTCCTAGAATTGAGTGGTTATGTAAATCCTACGTTGAAAAAATCGTATATCAAGACCGCTGAAACGATGTTGTATTCGCTTTCAAAGCAGCCGTATAAAGCCCCTGATGGTGCAAATGGAGGTTTCTTGATTCAACACTGTGTAGGACATATTCCTCAAAATACAGAAGTAGATGTACCATTAACGTATGCTGATTATTATTTCTTAGAAGCTATGAAACGTTATAAGGCGTTGAAGTAAGTGTTTTTGAGGCAATGAGGCACGAAGGCAGAGAGGCAATGAGGCACGGGGGCAAAGAGTAAAAATGTACACGAAACTCTAGCCTTGAAGGGGTGGCATCCCATAGCATAAGGTACTGCATTATCCTATACTCAATTCATAATAAAATAATTCATAGTCTATGAATAAACGATTTTTGATAGCTTGTATCTTGGTTTCAACAAGCATTTTTGCACAGCAAAAAAAGGACACTGATAGAGCTTTTTGGCTTCGTCATTTAGACCAATTGGCACGACCCGTAATGAGAAGTCTTGCTAATGATAGCCTAAAAATGCAATTACCCAAAGCCTTATCTAAACGAACCGATAGTCCCAAAACACGTTTAGAAGTAGCTTATCTGGAAGCGTTCGCTAGAACCTTGTGCGGTATTGCACCATGGCTTAATTTAGAAGGAGGTTCGGCAACTGAAATTGCCTTACGTAATCAGTATCGTACATGGTCGTTAAAAGCAATATCCAATGCGGTGAATCCACAAGCAAAAGATTACATGACTTTTGAGAAAGGAGGACAACCGCTTGTAGATGCCTCTTTCTTGGCATTATCATTCGTTCGTTGTCCGTGGTTATGGGAACATTTAGACGAAAAAACAAAAGAGCAGGTAGTAAATGCCCTTTTAAGAACTCGTAAAATAAAACCCGTTTTTTCTAACTGGATCTTATTTTCGGGAATGATAGAGGCATTCTTTTGTCAGTATGGTTATCAGTGGGATGTTGTTCGGGTAGAATACTGTTTACGCCAATTTGATCAATGGTATGTTGGCGATGGAGTGTATTCTGATGGTGATGCTTACCATTGGGATTATTACAATAGCTTCGTAATTCATCCTTATTTGAACCAAATTTTAGCGATAGTAGGTCACAAAACAAAGGACTTCAATTGGGCAATTGATAAGATGGCGAAGCGTAGCGAACGCTATGCCCTGATTCAAGAACGCCTAATTAATAACGATGGAAGTTACCCGATTACAGGACGTTCCATTGTGTATCGTGGAGCGGCATTCCAGCATTTGGCGGATGTGGCATGGCAACATAAATTACCCGTAGAATTGAGTCCTGCTCAAGTACGTTGTGCTTTAACGGCTGTATTGAAAAAGACGACAGAAAGCCCTAGTACTTTCAAAGATGGTTGGTTGACTTTTGGTGTGTATGGTAGTCAGGGAGATTTAGCAGATGTATATAACAATACGGGAAGTTTATACCTCTGTTCGGTTATTTTATTGCCTTTGGGCTTGCCAGAAAGCGACCCTTTTTGGAGTAATCCTGCCGAGAAATGGACTGCTCAAAAGGTTTGGACAGGAGAAGATTCTGTACACAATGATCATGCACTAGATTGATTTTTATGGTAGAGAGCCTAACCATGACGGCTGGCTCTCTACTCATTAGTCTATTTTAATAACCTAATTTTGGTAATCGTATTTTCAGTAGCTTCCTCGTAACTAGCAGTTACTGTTTGGCCATTGGCCTTAGCCATTGCTGGTGTGATAAAAAACTCAAATGTGATGCCATTCACGCTAATCATATCTGGAATATCTCCTTCTGTTGCCTGTTTCGCCCCTTTTAAAACACCCGTAATCGTCTTCGTATCAGGCCCAACTTCTATTTTTTCATCTCCTAATAATGATTTCCCCTTTAACTTCAAGTCAAACAAATCGTTAACCAGTTCGCTTGTGTAGGAGAACGCAACGTATTTTCCAATCCAATTGTTGAGTGTCTCCATTTTGACACCTTTTAACTCTTCTAAATTAATTGTAAAGCTTTCAGTAAACTTACGTTCGGGAAATTCAACGGATAATACAACAAAAGGGTATCCGCTATCTTCTACCAATCGAAGGATACCTTTTTCTTGAAGTTCATCATCAATTTGTACATTACACGGAATTAATTGAGTGGGAAGCAACGCATTCGATTTTGCTGATAATGTCAGGGAAAGCAAAAGTGCGGTAGTCGTAATAAATTTCATAATGGGAAAGTTTTTGATTTTAATTAATTATTTCTTTTTCGCTAAACAAAGTAAGGCGATTAGAAAAGGGTAACAAATTATTTCCAATGTTGAGTATTGGCAATAATTTATACAAGGTAATAAAAACCTAATAAATTGACAAATGTTAGTATTTTTGTGTTTATAACATTTATTAAATCGGAAATCTAAATGTTAATTAGGTTTCGGGAATTGAATACGGGGTAAAAATACAGTAAATATCTACACAAGATTGAGTATTGCACTAAATTTTACATACTTTTTATTTTTGAACGTACCTACTATACGACCAATGTTAAATCTTTTAAGTACTAGTACTCATTTTCCTGTATCGCATAAGAGCAATATTGTTTTTTTGGGTATCTTTAAAATGAGGTATTCATTTTTAAAGACAACTTAATGACATTAAATTCTGAAACGAAAACTATTTCAAAAAAGTTAGGCTATTTTTCATTGTGGGCAATTGGCGTTAGTTTGGTCATTTCTGGAGAATCATTCGGTTGGAATATCGGTTGGGCGAAAACTGGGCCAATTGCGTTTTTTATTCCTGTAGTTCTAGCCTTTATTTTGTATTATTCCTTAGTGCAAACGCTGATAGAACTCGCCTGTGTTTATCCTGAAGCGGCTGGACCACATGTATATGTTCGCAGTGCTTTTGGGAGGTTTTGGGGAGCTTTCATTGCGTTAGCAATTCTTTTCGAGTTCTTATTTGCGAGTCCCGCCATTGCTGCTTCGCTTGGAGAATACATTTGTTTTTTGAAGGGAAATACCGCCGATGTAAATTGGATTGCGACGGGTTTTATTTTATTTTTCTGTTTAGTCAATATTTTTGATGTTGAAATAGGTACGAAGTTTATCATTGTCCTAACTTTTCTGGCAATTCTGGAGTTGAGTCTTTATGCAAGCTCGATTGTTTCATCGTTTAAAATCCCCAATTTCGTTGCTAATACCAACAATCGTTTTGAACTACAAACGCTTGTCGAGGCGACTCCCTTTGCAATATGGATGCTTTTAGGAATTGAGGGGCTTTCCTTGATGACGCATACCATTGATGAAAAGAATTTTCGAAAAAATATTACGCTGGGGTATCAGTTATCTTTCTGGACGTTGGTATTGTTAGCCGTACTTATTTTAGTTTTAGCCGCTGGTGGCATTGCTTGGGACACGGATAAATGGGAAATTATTAGCCAAGATAATCACCCAATGCCAGCTTCGTTAGGCTTAATTTTAGACAAAAAAAGCATCGTAGTTCAGATTTTTACCTTTATAGGTTTGTTTGGTTTGATAGCTTCCTTACACGCAATCACCTTGGCAGCAACTAATCAAGTGGCATTGCTGATTTCTTCTTTTGTTCGTCAAAAACAGCAGGGACGAATCCTGTCTTCTATCGTCGTGATGTTGGTTAGTAGCCTGACTATCTGGACAAGTCAGACTTCTTTTCTGATTGAATTGTCGGTATTTGGTGCGGTATGTATGTATTTTGGCGTTTCATTGAGTTTGATAAGAAAACGATTTTTGAAAAAAAATACGCTTAATTTGCGTTTAGAAGGCGAATCTACGAATGAAATGATAAACTTCGGACACCATGATTTTAGTGCGACTCGTTCCGCTATTTTCGTCTGGATTTCAACGATTTTATCCTTTATTGCCATTCTAATCTTGAGTTATTTGCATCCTTCGGTTTGTTTATCTTTTGTGTGTATCGGACTGGGTATTTTTCTTTGGCTTCGATTTAAAAATGGTGTTTTATGAGTTATCGTGTTAACGTTGCTAATTATACGTACAACTTTCCCAATCTGAAAGTGTTATTGGCAAAGGCGAGTCCGCTACGGTCTGGGGATGTGTTGGCTGGTGTGGCAGCAATAAGCAATGAGGAAAGGGTTGCTGCTCAAATGGCATTGGCAAATGTTCCGCTTAAAACGTTTTTAAACGAATCCCTTATTCCGTACGAAGAAGACGAAATCACTCGTTTGATTATTGATACGCACGACGTGACAGCGTTTGCTCCCATTGCTCATTTTACCGTAGGTGAACTTCGTAATTGGCTGTTAATGAATGAAGTAACAACAAGTACGATTCAGGCATTATCGAAAGGATTAACGCCTGAAATGGTAGCAGCGGTTTCTAAATTAATGCGAAACCAAGATTTAATTGCGGTGGCTCAAAAGTGTGAAGTAGTAACGGCATTCAGAACGACGATGGGACAAAAGGGGCGTTTAGGGGTTCGACTTCAACCCAATCATCCCACCGACGATACACGAGGAATTGCTGCCAGTATTGTCGATGGCTTGATGTATGCCTGTGGTGATGCCATGATTGGAATCAATCCTGCAACGGATAGTCCCCAAGCGGTTTCAAACTTGCTCACCATGTTGGATTCCATTCGTGAAAAGTTCGCCATTCCTACCCAGAGTTGTGTTTTGTGTCACGTTACAACGGTGTTAGAAATAATTAATCATACGCCCGTTGATTTGGTTTTTCAATCCATTGCAGGAACGGAACAGGCGAATAAATCCTTTGGCATCAATCTTAGCCTTTTGCAAGAAGCCTACGAAGCAGGACTGTCACTAAAAAGAGGAACAGTGGGAAATCAGTTAATGTATTTTGAAACAGGACAAGGTTCGGCTTTATCTGCCAATGCCCATCATGGCATCGATCAACAAACTTGTGAAGTCCGTGCTTATGCGGTAGCAAGGCATTTTGATCCATTTTTGGTCAATTCGGTAGTTGGTTTTATTGGCCCTGAATATTTATACGATGGAAAACAGATTATTCGGGCAGGACTCGAAGACCATTTTTGTGCGAAACTGATGGGTGTGCCGATGGGAATGGACGTGTGCTATACCAATCATGCGGATGCCGACCAAGACGATATGGATAGCCTAATGACGCTGTTGGGAGTTGCAGGTTGTAATTTTATTATGGGTGTTCCTGGGGCGGACGACATCATGCTGAATTATCAATCTACGTCTTTTCACGATGCTCATTATTTACGAAAAGTGTTACAAAAAAGACCTGCTCCAGAGTTTGAAGCGTGGTTAATTCAACAGGGAATTACCAATGAATTAGGGCATCGTTTACCCATTCAGCAAAGTCACCGACTACTGGGGTAAATGGTTTTTAAAGCGTTTAAAGTCAGTAGTTTGAAGATATTTTTGTGACGGATTAAAATCCGTTAACCCCTATTGAAACAGGCTAAAACCCGTTTACCCGAATCATGGAAGAAAACGAAACAATCATTCAAGAGGATAACTGGTCTTTCTTGAAAAATTTTACTAAAGCACGCATTGCCCTCGGTAATGTTGGCGGAGCTTTGCCTTTAAACGAAGTCCTTGATTTTCGTTTGGCTCATGCCAAAGCAAAAGATGCTATTTTTTCAGAATTGGCAGTGAACGAACTTTCAGAGGCGTTGGCGAACTTGGGTGTATCGCCTATGATTTTAAAAAGTAACATCGAAAATCGGAATCAATATTTAACTCGTCCTGATTTAGGCAGAACCTTAGACGCAATTTCATCTGAAATACTAAGAGAGCAAGTTACTGAACCCGATATAGTGTTTGTTTTGGTGGACGGACTTTCTGCCAATGCCGTTAATAATCATGCTTTAGCCGTTCTTGAACGTATTCTTCCCTTGTTAAAAACGCATTTCACTTATCAGGTCGTTTTGGTAAAACAAGGCAGAGTAGCAATTGGCGATGAAGTGGGCGAATTAGTAAAGGCAAAATTTACGGCATTGTTTATTGGGGAAAGACCAGGTTTATCGTCGCCTCAAAGTATGGGAATTTACACAACTTACGCCCCTCAAAAAGGTCTAACCGACGAACGAAGAAACTGTATTTCTAACATTCATCCAGACGGGTTGAGTTATGAAATGGCAACTCAAATTTTGTATTATCTAATCGAACAATCGTTTTTACGAAAAATTAGCGGAGTAGATATTAAAGTCAACTTGCATTTATTGGGTTAATCAACCAGTAAGGAATTAAGATAAAATCGCAAGAACTTAATACCCTTAACTCCTTAATGGTTAAAAAAGCATGACAGAATTTAATTCCCAACCACTACCACATCAATTCCAAGTTCTTCAAGTTTCATTTTAGTTTCGATATCGACACCACTATCGGTAATCAGAACGTCGATTTTATTTAGGTTACAAATCTTTCCGAAACCTTTAATATTCATTTTTGTTGAATCTGCCAAGACAATCACTTTCTCCGCCACTTCAATCATCGCTTGATTCAAATGAGCTTCCAAAGCACTGGAGGTACTTAATCCAAAATCCAAATGAATGCCGTCTGCTCCTAAAAACAGTTTATTGCAAGAAAATTGACTCAAAATAGCTTCTGCCATTGGCCCGACTGCTGAGGTCGAACTATGACGAATTTCGCCACCCAATTGAATGGTTTCGATATTGGGGTCTTTACACAGTTCTAAGGCCACTTTTAACGAAGGTGTCAATACCGTTAATTTCTGAAATTCTTTGATTACACGGGATAAATAAAGAATGTTAGAACCTGATCCTAAGATGATATAATCGTTATTACTGATGTATTTTAACGCTTCTTGAGCAATCATTTTCTTCTGCTCTACCTGCATCAATTCCTTGTCACTCACATCTCTTTCAAAGGCATAAATCGCTTGCTTACTTGCTCCGCCGTGAGTTCGATGTAGTAATTTCTCATTCTCTAAAAAATTCAAATCTTTCCGAATCGTCACTGTCGAAACATTATGTGTTTCACATAAATCGACTACGGTTACGAATCCTTTCAAATTTAACTCCTTTAAAATATCCTCTTGACGTTTGTTCAGAATAGCCATATTGCGTGTATTATTTTATCTACAAGATATAAAAAAGAATAGGAAAATTAAAATTTCTAGTTCATTCATATAACTATCCATAAAGCAATTAGTTTCATTTTGTTATTAAAAATTACTTGAATTACTAATTTGTATTTCATTTGAAAATAAAATAATTTCAAAAACTTTCGTTTTGTGTTCGTTGCTTTCATTTTCTTTCATTAAGTTTGTATCGTAATCAGTCAATTTCAAACATATAAATTTATGAATAGGGATAATCAATTAACTCGTTTACGCCAAACAAAAGAGTGGGACATCATCATCATTGGAGGTGGTGCTAGTGGTTTAGGGACAGCGATTGATGCTGCAACAAGAGGATATTCTACCTTGTTAGTAGAAGCGGTAGATTTTGCAAAAGGGACTTCTAGTAGAAGTACAAAGTTGGTGCATGGAGGAGTTAGATATTTAGAGCAAGGAGATATTTCATTGGTTAGAGAGGCATTGAAAGAGCGAGGCTTAATGGCTAAAAATGCGTCGCATTTAGTTAAAAATCAGTCATTTGTGATTCCTAATTATACTTGGTGGGGTGGTTATTTTTATACAATTGGCTTAACGATATACGATTGGCTTTCTGGTAAATTAAGCTTGGGAAGTTCGAGTTATATTTCCAGAAAAAAAACAATCGAACTACTTCCTTCGGTTGAACAGAAAGGATTAGTAAGTGGCGTAATCTATCACGACGGACAATTTGACGATGCTCGTTTGGCTGTTAACATGGCTCAAACAGCGGTTGAAAATGGAGCGTGTTTAGTTAACTATGTGAAAGTTGTTCACCTCTTAAAAGACCGTGCTGGTAAAGTAAATGGAGTGGTCGTAGAAGATCAAGAAACGAAAGAAAGTTTCGAAATCAAAGCTAAAGTTGTTATAAATGCAACAGGTGTATTTACGAATGAAATCTTGAAAATGAATAATCCTGAGCAACAAAAAACGATTGTGCCAAGTCAGGGGATTCATTTGGTCTTTGATAAATCCTTTTTGCCAAGCGAAAATGCCTTGATGGTTCCGAAAACCAGCGACGGAAGAGTGCTTTTTGCAGTGCCGTGGCATGACAAAGTGGTGGTTGGCACGACGGATACGCTTATCAAAAAAGAAAGTCTTGAGCCAATTGCCTTAGAAGATGAAATTAAATTCGTCTTGGAAACCGCCCAGCAATACCTAGCCAAAAAACCAACTCGTGCCGATGTCCTTTCGGTATTTGCAGGATTACGTCCACTAGCAGCTCCCAAAAGCGAAGGCAAAAGCACCAAAGAAGTTTCGAGAAGTCATAAAGTGTTAGTTTCTAAAACAGGACTCATTTCGATTACAGGAGGAAAATGGACTACCTACCGAAAAATGGCAGAGGAAATTATTGACAAAGCCATAGAAGTTCATAACTTACCAGCGAAAAATTGCAAAACGGAAACGGTCGCTATTCATGGAAATAAAGCTACATCTGATTCGGATAGACGAAATCATTTGTATGTCTATGGAACAGATATGAACGAGATAATTGCATTAACGAAGCAAGAACCAGCCTTGGCCGAAAAGTTACATCCATCGTATCCATACACCTTAGCAGAAGTCGTTTGGGCGATTCGTTTTGAAATGGCTAGAACAATTGACGACATTCTTTCGAGACGAGTTCGCCTATTATTTTTAGATGCTAGAGCAGCCTTAGAGTCGGCTGAAAAAGTAGCTACATTATTGGCGAATGAGTTAGGGCATAACGAAGCATGGATAGAAGATCAATTGGCTGATTTTGAAGTACTTGCTAATGGCTATTTATTGAAAGAATTTCAATCTCAAAGATCAATTAATATATGCAAAACAAGTTAATTCTTGCTTTAGATCAAGGCACTACTTCTTCTAGGGCAATTCTGTTCGATTCTAACGGGGCAATCATCGAATTTGCTCAACAAGATTTTGAACAGATTTTTCCAACGCCTGGTTGGGTTGAACACGACCCCGAAGAAATTTGGACTTCACAATTGGCTGTTACTCAGGAGATTCTTGCCAACACAAATCTCGAAATTGCCGCCATAGGCATTACCAACCAACGAGAAACAACCGTAGTGTGGGATCGAGCAACGGGTATTCCTATTTACAATGCCATCGTTTGGCAAGATAGACGGACAGCCCACTATTGCGATTCCCTAAAAGATGTGGGTCATATTGCCATGATTCAGCAAAAAACAGGCTTGGTCTTAGATGCGTATTTTTCAGCTACCAAATTAAAATGGATTTTAGATAACGTAGAAGGAGCAAGAGAAAAAGCCGAAAGAGGAGAGTTGTGTTTTGGAACAATTGACACGTGGTTAGTCTGGAAATTGACCCAAGGAAAGCTGTTTATCACCGATGTTTCTAATGCCAGTAGAACCATGTTGATGAACATTCATACCCTTGAATGGGACGATGAACTCTTGGAATTATTTGATATTCCGAGGGCGGTGCTCCCTGAGATATGCGAAAGTAGTGCTATTTATGGACATACGGCTGAAGGATTATTCGCTACCCAAATTCCTATTGCAGGGATTGCGGGCGATCAGCAGGCTGCCTTGTTTGGGCAAATGTGTATTGAACCTGGGATGGTGAAAAACACCTACGGAACGGGCTGTTTCTTGTTGATGAATACAGGAAAAAAAGCCATTACTTCCAAAAATAATTTGCTCACAACGGTTGCATGGAAAATTAATGGCGAAACCACTTATGCCCTAGAAGGGAGCGTTTTTGTGGGTGGTGCTGCCGTTCAGTGGTTGCGTGATGGCTTGAAGTTAATCCAACAAGCCTCTGAAATTAAT
>JBMLRK010000434.1:8843-10946 GCA_049241065.1 Spirosomataceae bacterium | reverse complement strand
GAAGCCGTTGGCCCAAGAATCGTAATAAGATTGTATGTCATGGATGAAAATAAATAAAGCCTTCGTGATTCAGAAGGCTTTACGGGTTATTTATTTTTAAGTGCCTCTAGTTGTTTGCGTAAGGCTTCTAGTTCGTTTTTGGTTTGCTCTAATTCAACTTCTTGTTGTTCTAACTTGATGTCTTTCTGCTCCAATTCAATGTCTTTCTGTTCTAAGGCAATGTCCTTCTGTTCAAGCTCAACTTCTTTTTGAGCCAAGAGTTCTTCTTTTTCTCGTAAAGCTCTGTCCATCGACTCATCAAAGGTTTCTTCTACTCGTATTTGCTCCTTCACATTGGGGGTTTCAATGGCTAAGGATAAGCGTTTTAAAAGCAGTTGCACATCTTCGTCTTCGGTTGTGCCATCGTATTGCAATAACCATTTTTTCTCTTTGTCGAAAAGCCATTTTTGATTAAAAATAGATAAAATTCGTTCTATTTTGGTTTGAGCTTTTTCGGTAAGAGAAGGGATTTGAACAACAAAACAGTCATGGCTAAGTTGCTCGATGAAATCATCTTTTTGACTGATAAATTCGCCAGAAGATAAGTCCTGATATTGTCGTCCTACTTTTAATACGGGTCGCTGAATAGAAAGTGGAAAACCTAAAAAATAGATAGGCAGAATGGGCAATATCGCTTTCTTGCCCGAAACTTCATCTGGATTGCTATAATTTACACCCAAATAATGGCGAAAACGCATGACATCAAATCCATTTTTACTTTTTTGAAGTTCAATTAATACTTTCTTCTCACTGCCGTTACTGGTGCGAATTACGGCTTTAAAATCTACTCTAAAAATAGTGAGTAAATATTTATCTGAATTGGTTGTATGCTCTTGTGGCTTCACTTCAAGTTCAATGACTTCTTCGCCAATGATAATTGAGATGAGGCGTTTTGCCACATGAAGGTCTTCCAACAAAAATTTAAAAACAGTATCGTATATCGGATTGGCAATCAGCATAATGTTAATATTTTAAATAGAACCATGAATTGTAATAGAGTGCGACATAACTTAGTAGAATTTCAATCCGCAAACCTTATAGGTTTTCAAAACCTATAAGGTTTCGTTCCAAGAAGTTGTGTCATAGTCTATAAGAACTCCTACAAAAATACACAATTATTCAATGTTTATTTTACCTTGAAGTATTAAATGACGTTTTTGATTTAATCCAAAATCCATAATTCATCATTTCAGCTTTTCTATCTTTTCAAACGTCTTAATATATTTTAAACTTCCTGCATTCCAGATAGTTAAATAATCCTCCGTTGGTACATTTTCCTGATTATTAGAACTTCTTTGTAAACTAGTTCTATTCAATAAAAAATGATTGGGAACGGTCTTTTCGATGAACGTGAATCCTAGTTTTTCATAGCTTCGCCCGTCAGACCAATCGTAGTCAGCATACGACATCAGGTCGTCGGGTTGGTGTTCTTGTAAAAAAACATTCATTAATTTGTCGAATCCGCCTACGACTACAACGCCCGTTAAACTGGCAAAGCGATACAATTCATACGAACGTTTATTGATTCGCTCGCCCCATTTCATGGTTCTTCCGCCACTAAAAGAAGCCACAGCAAGGAGTCCGTCAGGAGGAGGGTTTTCTCCAAAAAAACGCTGATAATACTGAGGTTTCAAAAACAGTCCGTATTTGAATTTGGCATTGGTAGTGCCTTGTAAATGATGTTTGTTTAAAAAATCATCTAAGGTAGGTTTGTCGATTCGAGCAACTGTACACAAGCGAGCAGGTAGTCTCTGAAACGTTCCTAAAAGTACCTCAATCCTAATTTTCACTTGTTCTCTCTGGGTAAGCCAAACGTCTTCCCAAAGGTGAATTACTTTGATGTTTTGAAGAGCTAACTGCGTGGAATATTCTTGAAAAAAAAACGTATCAAGGCTTTCTTTTTCAAAAATGATAAGGTCAATACAATGGAATAGTATCCCTTTTTCAGGAAGAAAAAGGGTATAAAAAGGACTAACACTGTTTGGCAGAACAGGTGAATCAGGAATTGTTAAGGCGTACTGAGCGAGATGCTCGTGCAATGCTGTTGTCCAGTGCAATAGAATA
>JBMLRK010000434.1:0-8743 GCA_049241065.1 Spirosomataceae bacterium | reverse complement strand
TAAGGCGTACTGAGCGAGATGCTCGTGCAATGCTGTTGTCCAGTGCAATAGAATAGGGAAATTAAAATGAACTAAGTAATAATATTGAATTATAAATGCTGAATTTTGGATTTAATAGTCTGATGGTCAATGGTTTTATTAATAGCACTTTGTGCCTTTTGAGTATAAATCCAAAATTTAAAATTCATAATCCAAAATTATTACTTATAAGGGTTTATTCAAGTCCAAAATATTACGGTTAAGGTTCGCACAATCCGTTTCTGGAATGTAGTTCTGCTCGTAATAATTGGCAAGAAGTGCTAAGGTTTCTTTAACACTCGCTAATTTTTCTACGCCTACAATATCCGCAAATTTTTGATCGATGTGAGCAATACAGTCTTTCCAGTCCACCATACACTGAATTCCCAAGTCGGTATATTTCACAATTAAGGCACGGGCATCAGCAGGGTCTTTTATAGACTCTACGTAACCTTCTGCTTGAAGCTCTTTTACCAACTTACTCATCCCCTGCTTCGTGATACTCGCTCGTTGGGCTAAGGTATTGATATTTGTTCCTTCTAAATCAATATTGACTAAGGCTTTGATATGCCCGACTCTAAAATTGGTATAACCTCGTTCTCTCAAAAAAGGAGAAGCCAATTCGCTCATAAAGCGATATGAGGTTGTTAAAACTCTTCCTAAGAGGCGTTCTCTGTTTGCCTTAAACGCTCTTATTTCTTCCCATTGTTCTACTGCCATGATATTCTATTTATGATTTGTTGCACATTTCTTCTACAAAGATACAAAAATAAAAAAATATTTGTCAACTTACTTGACTATTTTAGTAAACTTAGTTTACCTTTGTGCTGTCGAACAACAAAAAACATGAAATTGACACTTCATCAACAAATAAAAAAGTATAATCATTATTTGAAATTTACCAATCAACAAGGTTATGGAAAATCAAAATCCTATTAAGAAACATTTACCTAAAGTTATTTTATTAGCAGTCCTTGCAGGAGGAGGCTACTACGGCTACACGAAATATAACTATTCGTCAACACATGAAGACACCGATAACGCACAGATAGAAACCTACTTTGTTCCAGTATTGCCACGCATGGCGGGTTATGTGAAAACGGTTTCTGTAAAAGATTATGATGTAGTTCAGAAGAATCAACTGTTAGTAGAAATAGATACCGAAGAAGCAAAATTAGCTTTGGAGGAATTACAAGCAGATTTAATACAAGGAGAAACGGACGTTGAAAATGCCAAAGCTAATATCCAAAATTTAGCGATGGTCGTTAAATCGGCTAATGCCAATTTGAGAGCCGTTGCCGTTCGTAAAGATAAAGCTCAAAAAGATGCTGGTCGTGATGCTAATTTGGTAGCAGAAAATGCCATTACTCGTAAGCAAGCCGACGATAGCAAATCTGCTTATGAGGTATTACAAGCACAATACGAAGCTGGTCAGCAGGACGTAGCTGCAGCACAATCTCGTTTACCAATTTTGCAAGCAGCCCTACACAAAGCAGAAGCAACGTTGGCGGTTAAGCGTGTGAAAATTGCACAGCAACAATTAAAATTGAGTTATGCTAAAGTATATGCTCCTTCTGCGGGACGTATCGGAAAGAAAAGTGTAGAAACGAACCAGTTTATTCAGGCAGGACAACCACTGATGACCATTGTACAAGACGATGCGTTTTGGGTAGTTGCCAATTTCAAAGAAACTCAAGTGGGACGTTTAACCATCGGAGGAGAAGCAGAATTGAAATTAGATGCGTATCCTGACAGAATTTTAAAAGGTAAAATTACCTCAATTTCAGAATCAACAGGGGCAAAAACATCGTTACTTCCTCCAGACAATGCCTCAGGAAACTTCGTAAAGGTCACTCAACGTGTACCTGTTAAAATCGAAATTCTTGATTACGCAAAAAATAAAGACATCTTACGTGCAGGACTTTCATTAGAAGTTTCAGTACCAGTTAAATAATTATCCATCATGGCAACACCAACAGGATTTTCAAGAGCCATTATTGTCATTACGACAATTACGGCGGCCGTCATGGAATTGCTCGATACGACCATTGTCAATGTAGCCCTTAATCAAATGTCTGGTTCGCTCGGAGCAACCATCGAAGACATTGCTTGGGTTATTACATCGTATGCCATTGCCAATGTGATTATTATTCCCATGACGGGATTTTTAGGTGAGTATTTCGGTAGAAAAACCTATTACTTAACCTCCATGATTCTTTTCGGTATTTCTTCGTATTTCTGTGGAGCATCCGACGGACTGTGGGAATTGGTTTTCTGGCGTTTTATTCAAGGTATTGGCGGAGGTGCGTTATTATCGACTTCACAAGCCATTTTGTTTGATGCTTTTGACCCTAAAGATAGAGGAATTGCCTCTGGGCTTTTCGGGATGGGGATTATCCTAGGGCCAACCTTGGGCCCAGTTATTGGGGGATATTTGATTGAACACGCTAGTTGGGAAGCTATCTTCTATGTAAACTTACCTATTTGTGTGATTGCAACGATTTTGACTCTTGTATTTATTGAGAAAAAAGAAGGGGAGGGAAGTCACAAAAGCGAAATTGTCATTGACTACGTGGGGATTGTCTTACTAACGGTAGGGATTGGTTCTTTGCAATATGTCTTAGAAAAAGGGGAATCAGAAGACTGGTTCCAATCTCGTGAAATCGTGATTATCAGTTTAATGGCAGTCGTCGGCTTGGTGGGTTTTGTTTGGCAAGAATTAACTACCGAACACCCAGCCGTGAATCTGAAGATATTTCGTTATAAAACCTTTGCTGTCTCTACCATCTTTACCATGGTAGCAGGTTTTGGACTCTTTACATCGGTGTTTATTTATCCCGTTTTAGTTCAACGAATAAATGGTTTTACTGCCTTAGAAACGGGGTTGTCTTTGATGTACCCAACGTTATTTGGCGTTTTCCTTTTTCCGCTAATCGGAAAACAATTGAGTAAAGGGGCATCGCCAATTCCATTTATGGCGGCGGGTATTCTGATTTTTATTTTCTATGGATTTTACAGTGGAATGTCCACAGCCGACATGGATCGTTGGGATTTTTTCCCTATTCAGGCTTGTCGGGTAATCGGGGTGGCTTTGTTACAATTACCCCTGATTAGTCAGGCAGTGGCAGGTTTAACTCCTAAGGAATATCCCGCAGGAATTGCCCTAACCAACATGATTCGTCAGCTAGGAGGTGCATTTGGGATTGCGTTGGCAAACAACTATGCAACATCCAGAGCAGCACAACACCGTTCGGATTTAATGGCAAATATTACGGATGTAAACCCTCTTTTTAGAGAGCGTATCGCAGGAATGACCAATAACATGATTGCTAAAACGGGCGATGCCTTCAATGCGGCAACCATGGCGTATAAGCAACTCGATTTGTCGATTACCAAACAGGCTTATCTAATGGCTTATTTGGATACGTTCCGATTGATGGCTATGTTCTTTGTTTTCTTGTTACCGCTTCTTTATTTCTTGAGAACCAAGAAAAAGACGGCCGAAGAAATCGCCCTTGCAGCAAAAGCCGCTGCGGATAGCCATTAATTTTTTTCAAAAACAAAAGAAAGACATGAATTATTTCGCAAAAAATATAATCAAAAGCATTACTACGCTGACGCTTATCTCGGCAGTAAGTGGTCTTGCTCAGGCTCAGGTCAGTAACGAAACCTTAAATCAATTGGTGCGTTCGGCGATTGAGTATGCTCCCAAAATTAAGGAGCAACAACAAAATGTAAACATGGCCGACTACCGTACTAAAATACAGGAAGCAGCCCTAAAACCAACGGTACAGTCAGAAATTGGTATCACTCGTCTTGACCCTGTGTCTAAGCCTAGTTTAGGTGGAACAACCATTCAGTTTCAGCCATACATGAACTACAATGCGAACATTGGAGCTTCGTATGTGATTCACGATTGGGGAAAGCAAGATTTAGCAATTCAAAAATCGAAGCTCGAAAGCAATGTGGCAAATACGAGTATTGAGGGCATGAAAACGATGTATGCTTATCAGGTTGCCAATCTCTATTACGGAATTGTCTATTTGCAAAAAGCAATCGAGGTTCAGAAAGAGCAATTGCAATTGGTAAAGGATAACGAAACCGTGATTACCAATCGTTTGAAACAAGGCGATGCCTTAGACTATGACCAAGTGTCGATTCAGGTGCGTTACAAAAATGCGGAGGCTCGTTTAAGCGACCTTCAAAGTCAATTAGACAAGCAATATATCTATTTGGCTTCTTTGACAGGGAAAGACGTTCGTTCGCTAATCGCCAATAACGCCAGTTTTGATTTGCCAGTAGCTGATTTAAGTGCGGCAACTGCTTTAGAACAAGCTCAAACGAGCAATGTCGATTTAAAAGTATTAAGAGAAAAAGATTTGATTGCTGAAAAAGATGTTAAAATTTCAGAATTGAGCATGGCTCCAACTTTAACTGCCATTGGACAAGTAGGCTTTAAAAATGGGTATGTTCCTCGTATTAATGGTGAACAACCCGATTTTACAGACGATTTTAAATTGAATACCGTATTGGGTATCAAATTGACCATTCCTGTTTATTCGGGTGGAAGAGGAGCTTTAGGGACTTCGATTGCTAAAGTGGGGAGAGATCAATTGAAATACAGCCAAGAAGCGGTTAATCAAGGTTTAAAGCGTGATTTAGAAGCGGCTCAGAACGATTACTACAATGCCAAAAATAAATTAGATTTATCTGAAAAGAACGTATTCCAAGCACAGTATGCCTTGAAATTGGCGAATGCTCGCTACAAAAATGGCGTAATTACACAAGTGGAAATTGAAGCGACTCAAACAGCCTTGCGTGAAGCTCAATTGACACAGTTACAATACCAATACCAAATGACTCAAGCAAAACTAGAACTGAACCGTCTGACGGGTATCAAGTTTTGGTAATATTGGTAGCATTTACATTTCATCTTCAAACAAGTACAGAAAGGTTTCTGTTAATTATTTAGAAATTCCATGACTCTGAATAATTTGACAGAACCTTTTTGCTATTTATCCTGTCTATATAGTGGAGGTGCAATAAATAGGGGAAAACTGCTATTAATTGTCTTGTCATGGTAAACCATCCCTAAACTAAATAAGTACTCGTTGGTAAACAGTTTATAGCATTGACTATCTCAAACGATAAAATAAGTCATTAATCAGAGTTCCTTATTGGGGTCTTTGAACATTAAACTCACGACTACTTACCCACTTTTTAATACAACTATCTCAATGACCAAACGATATTACTTACTACTGTTAAGTTTACTGTGTTTTATCCATCAACCCAAGGCTGAAACGGGGCTTCCTTCGGATTCATTGCCTCGTTTTTTGACTGAAAATAAGGTACTTCATTTTCTGACAGGTCATAAATACCTCACTGCTCCGTTTGTGTTTTATATGCCCGAAACCAATTGGGTATTAGGTATTGGCGTAAAGCGGTTCTTTCACGCAGGAGGGGTGGAAGACACACTTACGAGAGCCTCGAATTCTTCCGTTTTTGTCCAATACTCGCTCAATCAGCAATTAATGCTCGAACATAATTACCAGATTTTTACCAATAAAGAGCGTTATTATATTATGGGCTATTATGGATTTAGCCGTTTCCCTGTTAACTATTATGGTACAGGAGAAAATGCGTCTTTAGCCAACAAGGAAGCCATTAATTATGACTTGCTCCGCTTTGAAAACCTTACCATGCGAAAAGTAAAACCCTTTACCTTTGTAGGCTTAGGTTGGCGATATTTTAAGATGTATAATATTCGAGGTGAAGAAGGAGGAATTATGGAGCAAGAAAAAATTACGGGTTATGATGGTTCTACGGTTTCGGGTTTATCGGCTGCTATTTTATACGATAGTAGAGATAATGTATTGACAACAAGTAAAGGTTCTTTTTTAGAATTATCATACACTAATCACCTCAAAGAGTTTGGAAGCACCCATAATTTCCAACGATGGATAATCGACCTACGGAAGTTCTATAAACCTTTCAAGACAAGAGAAGATGTAGTGGCTCTACAGACTTACGCTCAATTTAGCAATGGAAATATTCCCTTTAGTGAATTGGGACTTTTGGGAGGAGATATGATTATGCGAGGCTACTATCAAGGTAGTTTCCGAGATAATAATCTCTTTGCTATGCAAGCAGAATATCGTTGGCAGGTACTAAAACGCTGGGGAATTGCGGGTTTTGGAGGAGTAGGTTCTGTCAAAAAACAATTAGCTGACTTTGATATTCAGACCCTAAAACCAAGTTATGGAGCAGGACTACGGTTTAAAATTAATCGCAAAGAAAACGTGAATGTACGGGTCGATTATGGCTTTGGTAATGGACAGCAAAATCTCTATTTCTTCATTGCTGAAGCATTTTAGGCAATCTTACCATTTGTTAAAAAAATGACCTGCCAGTATGATTATCTCACTGGCAGGTCTTATTAATGAAGTGTAATTATTATGCAAACATACTATTAAACTTTATAAAAAGCAAAACCGACAGGAAGGATAGCAAATTGAAAAATTGTTACTTTTTTGAGAAATGATTAATCAGTATGGTAAAATACTATTTTATTAAAATCTCATTTTGTTAAAAAGCCTATTTGCCAAAGAATATTTTTTTGATTTTTTTTGTCAATTGCAGTTTAATTGCCTTGTGTTTTCCTTTATTTTTGGATTTTTTGCTACTTTTTGCCCTAAATAGGGTATTTGTGATTAGCATGGTTTTCTTCTGAAAATTGTATTTAAGTAGGATAATTCCTGCTCATTTGTTGCCATATAGCACAGTGTAGAATTGCATATTTTTAAGAAATTATTAGTTTTAATTAGTGTTTGATTAGGCTTAACATAAGCCGTTAATAGTCTATCAATGTCTGAAATTCTAACTCACATCGTACTTCCTCTTGTTTGGGAAAAACAACTAGCTTCTGATTACTATACAGCTGAAAGTTTAAGTCTGGAAGGATTCATCCATCTGTCAACACCCGAGCAAGTGGAGGGTACACTTCAACTTTTTTTCAAGGGAATCGAGAAGGTCTTTATTTTATACATTGATGCTACGCTCTTAGAAGCCCCGCTGGTATTTGAGGAAGTACCAAACCACGGAACATTTCCGCATTTGTTCGGGCAGTTAAATAAAAATGCCATTCTTCGTATAGAGGAGCGTTTTTTAAGCTAGGACACTTACTTAAATTGAGAAAAATCCTAAGCTGCGTTGCTTCTCCAACATGATTCTTTTATGCAAAAAATCCTAATTCTTTCCGACACGCACAGCTATTTAGATGAGCGTCTGTTACCTCATATAGATTGGTGTACTCAAATTTGGCACGCTGGCGATTGGGGAAACGTCTCTGTGGCAGATACGCTTTCTTCCTTAAAACCAGTGGAAGGTGTCTATGGAAATATTGACGATGCCACCGTTCGGAAAATGTATCCTAAAATCAATCATTTCCAATGCGAAGACGTGTTAGTTGGCATGACCCACATCGGAGGGGCTCCTGCTAGTTATAAACCAGATGCGTTGGCTTGTTTCAATAAACTAGTACCAGATATTTTTATTACGGGTCATTCGCACATTTTACAAGTCAAAAGAGACCTCCATCGGAATCGAATGTTGTTTATAAATCCTGGAGCTGCTGGGCAACATGGATTTCACCAAGTACAAACCGCAGTGCGTTTAAAAGTAGAAGGGAAGCGTATTTTTGAGGTAGAAATCGTAGAAATGCCCCGTTTTAAGAAAGAAATCTGAAAATACATAAGTTTTTTGTAGTATTATTCAAAAAACGGCACGATATTTGCTGTATAGTTGAGTGGCTATACATAGCAAATTATTGAGAGACCGCCATCAATCAGAACGTCTAAGTATAGAGAAACCATTCCAATCTTTTTGCCGCCACGAAAACGTTTGGTCAATGTCAATTCATATAGTCTTGACTTACCCTGAATGAATTCAAATCTTTAGGCATTATCCTTACTTGACTGAAAAAACATACCTACAAATGAAATTGCATTGAATCAATGCCGTTTTGATTGTTCGTATTTATTAATATCAAGTTTCGTGCCAACTACTGAGTAAAATTTTTGGAAATGTGTATTACCTAATCACTTATAAATATATAGAATTATAATCCTTAATTTTTTGAAAAACGATTTGCAACCCAACTCGTAAATAACAGTCCTGATAGATGAAAGTCATTCGGGACTTTTTTTTTGCCTTGTTTATATAAATAGGCGAAATTGTATTATCTTTGTCGTTACTACTTGGGGCTGACCGGTATTGACAGTTTGTGCATTCTGGTAGTAAGCACGTCGGGAGTTGGATAGACCTCCTGTGAAAAATCCGTCCGAACAATAACAGGCAACTCTTCGTTCGCCATGGCAGCTTAATTCTTAATTGAATTTTGTTTTGGGTAGTTGAACAACTGAGTTGTTGCTATTCGCCACATCCCACTAGGCTAAGCTTTGCCGCCTAGATACGGGGTGTCATCATGCAAAGTCGAACTTTACTGATGTCTCTGAGTAAAGTTTAGTATAACGAAACTAAGAACTGTTCAAGGTCCGGCTTGAACCTAGGCAGTTCCGACAATCAATCAAGACTAAACGTGTAGAAAGCTAGTAGATTCCTTGTCTGGACGAGAGTTCGAATCTCTCCAGCTCCACAACCATAGCCACTTAATTCTAACTGAATTGAGTGGCTTTTTTGTTTTGTCGGGAAATTAGTAAATTGC
>JBMLRK010000433.1:0-1016 GCA_049241065.1 Spirosomataceae bacterium | reverse complement strand
GTCTTCACTTCTTCCAAATACCAAGTAGAAAGAGTAGGGGCAATGCCTTGGTTTTGTGGTTCACCTGTTGATAACGATAGGCTTACTTCTTTCCAATCTTCGCCCGTATGTTGGTTGATACTTGCTTTGAAAGCCAAGTTTAAGGGCTTTGAAATATCTTTTACTCGTAAATCATACGAGGGTGTCCAGTTGGCATCGCTTACAAAATAAGTAATCGCAAACGAAGCAGGGGCAGCGGTGTTGTTCAATACTGTCACCACAATTTCAGCTTGATCTTCGCCTCTTGTTCCTGCTACTTGGTTGATTTGATTATCCAATTGAGCCATTTCTTTTTCTAACTTTTTAATGGCTTTGTCTAAGTCCAATTGTTTGGTCAATACTTCCGACATCCGAAGGCGTTGGAAATCGACGGACTCTTTTAAGTCTAAAGCCTTTAAACCCGATTGCTGTCCGACAATCGCTTGGTTTTTTACCAACATTTCCTCTTCTCGTTTATAGACCGTCAGCATACTTTTATTAGCCGCTAATTTATCTTCGAGACCTTCTTTCTGTGTTTGTAGTTTCGCAATTTCTTGCGGTTTGGTGGGGCTATCTAAGTAATTGATTTCATGCTTAACCGATACGATGGTGGTACCTTCTGCTTTCAGTTGGATACGATTGGGGTCTAGTTTAGCACTTAGGTGTTGAAAACGAAGCGTCGTTTTTCCTGCTAAAAGGCTTGTTTTAGCAGAACGTACCACTTGAGCACCCGCAAGGAAAACCGTTACCTTGTCGATTTTAGAATCCAGATTAACCTCTTTGTTTTGTCCAAAAGAGTGTAGAGCCATCAGGCAAAAGAACAGTGTTTTTTTCATGTTGTTAGCTATGTTTTAAAAGGTAGATGCTTCAATAACGGCAATTCCATAAAAAAAAGATAAAAAAAACAAAAAAAAGGAACGCCCCCAAAATAAAAGGCGTTCCCAACTCTAAACTCTAAACTCTAAACTCTAAACTCTAAACTCTAAACTCTAAACTCT
>JBMLRK010000432.1:0-7331 GCA_049241065.1 Spirosomataceae bacterium | reverse complement strand
AAAGGCAGTCATGGATTTTTCCGTGACTGCCTTTTTTGTTTTACTCCAATTGATTATGAACGATACAATGCTGTGATTCATAGGCTTGGCTATATTTTTTTCTTCTTAAAAAGCCTTAATACAGGAGTATAACCATATTGGTTAGGTTGTTTTTGAAAAAATATTAAATAAAAACATTGATAATTAATATTTTTTATATCTTTGTCGAAATTTAACTAGAATAGTATAGTATAGAATAGATTGTTTTTTGATTTTTTCAATGCAGGTACTTCTAGTGAGGTTTTTAAAGAATTATTAATTTTTTAAGTAAAAACAACGATTCTATGAATGCAAAAATTACACAGAAATTACTGCTGTTACTTTTCGTAATGAGCGTAATGAACCTTTCTGCCCATCGTGTTGGAGCGAATGCAATAACCCTTTCGGTTGTTGATCAGAAAGTTTCAGGAAAAGTGACAGACGAGAATGGAGAACCGCTTCCTGGGGTTTCGATTCTTATCAAGGGTACTAGCAAAGGTGTTAGTACAGATGTGTCTGGAAATTATTCGTTGGTAGTACCCAATAGCAATGCAATTTTGCTATTTACCTACACAGGATACCAGAGTCGTGAAATTACAGTAGGCGGTCAGTCGCAAGTGAATGTCCAACTCGTACCCGATTCAAAATCATTGGATGAGGTTGTGGTAGTGGGTTACGGAACACAGCGTAAAGTAGATTTAACAGGTGCGGTAGGTTCAGTTATCAGTAAGGACATTACGAGCCGTCCATATACCAACCCTGATCAGATTTTGGCAGGTCGTATGTCGGGTGTGCATATTTCAAACAGAAGTGGTGACCCAGGCGCACCCATTGATGTGCGTATCAGAGGGGTAGGTACAACAGGAAATAACCAACCATTATGGGTTATTGACGGTGTGCCAATTGTGCAAACAAGTAATATTTCGGTAAACACGGCTTCGTATTCAGAGTCGAACCCTTTGGCAGGTATCAACCCAAGTGATATTGAGTCGATGGACATTTTGAAAGATGCTTCTGCTGCCGCTATTTATGGGGCAAGAGCAGCCAACGGAGTAATTATTGTAACGACAAAAAGAGGTAAAGACGGAAGAACAACCGCAACGTATGACGGCTATGTAGGGGTGCAATATGTACCACAAAGCAAACGCATTAATACCTTAGATGTTCCTCAATACATTGCTTTACAAAAAGAATTAGGACGTGATTTTTCTTCGTTCAGTGCTCAGCCAAGATATAACTGGCAAGATGCAATGTTCCAAACAGGACAAGTACGTAACCATAATATCACGATTAATGGGGGTACTAAAAATGTAAACTTCAATATTTCAGGAGGTTATCATAAACAAGACGGGGTTGAGCGATCTCAAAGTTTTGAGCGTTATTCATTGAAAGCGAATGTAGATGCTAAAGTTGGAAAGTATTTCCGTTTTGGGGAGTCCTTATTATTAACGACAACCGATCGTTTGGTACAATCAGAAGGCGGAAACTTTGCGGCATTTAACTCGATGTTAAACGCTCCATACTACCAACCTTATGATGCTGCTGGAAATTATAACCAGTCAACAGCGGTCACTCGTGGAAACGGTGCAACAGGTTCAAACTACATGTGGGCTACCGATACGAAATACAATGAAACTCGTGTAAACAACAAGAAAATGTTGGGTAATGTTTACGGAGAGTTCGAACCAATTGAAGGCTTGAAATACCGTATTGCAGTAGGTTTAGACTATAACGTAGCGGATGGTTTCTTTTTCCAAGAAGCAGAAACCGCTAACTACGGTACAGCAGGAACACCGGGTAGAACTTCGTTATTAGTACAAGAAAGACCAATCGAATTAACGACTAATATTGCCAATACATTGACATACCACAAGAAATTTGGTAAGCATGACTTAACCGTTTTGGGTGGTTATGAAGAAACCAATTTCCGTTATGACAAAGTGCGTATTCAAGGACGTAACTTGTTTAACTCGGCTATCCGTTTTGCTTCTGTAGCCGATAACGTAGCCGCAGCAAATGAGGCAGATCACTGGGCTTTAAGAGGTTTATTGGGTCGTGTTAACTATTCATTCGACGGTAAATATTTATTGACGTTCAATGTTAGACGTGACGAAAGTTCTCGTTTTGCTCCAGAACACAGAGCAGGTATTTTCCCTTCGTTCTCGGCTGGCTGGCGTTTAAGTGAAGAGCCATTCTTGAAAGGTTCTACTACGGTTAGCGACTTAAAAGTAAGAGCAAGTTATGGACAATCGGGTAATCAGTTTACAGGACAAAACTTTGCCTATTTACCTTCGTTATCTACTACCATTTTCTACGTAACAGGTGATGGTCAAGGTGTTGTAAGAGGGCCTTCTCCAACGGTGTTTGCCAACAAAGATTTGAAATGGGAAACCAGTACACAATTAGACGTAGGGACAGACTTTAGTTTGTATAACGGAAAAATTACAGGTACAGTCGATTATTTCGACAAAACAACGGATGATGTATTATTGAGTTTACCTATCCCAGCTACATCAGGTTATTTCCTTCCTGCGGACGCAAACTTAGGTCAAATCAAGAACACAGGGTTTGAATTTGCCTTGAATTATAGAGGTAGTGTTGGCAAATTGAAATACAATATCGGCGGTAATTTAACGACGGTTAAAAACACGATTACTTCATTAGGTACTGTTCCAGAAATTATTGCAGGTACTGGCGGAGGTCAAACGCACCGTACTTCGGTAGGAGAGCCATTAGGTTATTTCTATGGATACAAAACCAACGGAATTTACCAAACACAAGCAGAAGTAGATGCGGACAAAACAACCGATGTTAACTCTAGCAAACGTCAACCTGGCGATATTCGTTTTGTGGATGTAAACAACGATGGCACGATTGACGCAAAAGACCGTACTAACATCGGAAGTTCAATTCCTAAATTCTTCTACGGACTTAACATTTCGGCTACGTACCAAAACTTCGATTTCTCGGTATTATTCCAAGGAGTTGGTGGGGTGCAGGTGTACAACCAAGCAAGAGCATCATTAGAGTCGATGACAAGTGGTTCTAACCAGTCGGTAAGTGTATTAGACCGTTGGACTGTCTCAAACCCAAGCACGACAATGCCACGTGCAGACGTGAATGATCCGAACCAAAACAACCGTTATTCAGACCGTTGGATTGAAGAAGCTGCTTATTTGAGAATCAAAAACATTCAAATTGGTTATAACATTCCAGCTTCTGTCTTGAGTAAAGTAGCAAAAGGAACATTGACTAACTCACGCATTTTTGTGGGTATGCAAAACTTAGCAACATTTACGAAATACAAAGGATATGATCCAGAAGTAACCAGAGGTGCAAGTTTCCAGAAAGGTGAATTCGCCTTGGCAAACGGACAAGATTCGGGTGGTTCTCCACAACCTTCAATTGTTCAATTTGGCTGGCAGTTATCATTCTAACAATTTTAAAAGGTACTAAAATGAATAAAAAAACATATATCAAAGGCATTATTGTTGCCACTATCACTTCCTTTTTTGTAGTGCAAGCTTGTAATAATCTTGACTTACAACCTTTGGATAGGGTAACTACTACGACGTTTTACAAAACGCAAGCAGATTTTGACGGAGCCATCTTCGCAGGATATTCTTCTATTCAAGATTTCTGGGGAACAAGTACGGAAACCCTAAACGAAAGAGGTGAATTCTGGAGTTTGTCGTTAACTACAACGGACGACGTTGAAATTAATACGAAAGCATCAAATAGCGGTAGCGATTATAACAATGCTCGTGCATTGGATAATTTGTTCATCCGTGCTTCTGATACGCCTTATGCTGCTTTATATACACAGGTATATGAAGGGATTTTAAGAGCCAACTTGGTTATTGAAGCCGCTGGTAACGGACAAAATTCGTTGACTGCTGAACAGAAAACAAAAGCGATTGCGGAAGCTAAATTCTTGAGAGCGTTCTTCCATTTTGTAGCTTTACAAGTTTGGGGAACTCCGCCATTGGTAATGGAAGTGAAGAAAGATTTGTCTTCATTAGCTGTGCCTAATGCTACGAAAGAGGTGTTATTTGCGGCAATCTTGAAAGATTTCCAAGATGCTTATGCGGGTCTTCCTGCTTCATGGGATGCTGGAAATACAGGTAGAGCTACTAAATGGGCTGCTCGTGCTTTTGAAGGAAAAGTAAACGTTTGGAAAAAAGACTGGCCAAGTGCAATTGCTGCTTTTGAAGACGTAAAGAAAAATGCAGGATATAAATTGATGGCTGACTACGAAGATGCGTTTGCATTTGACAAAGAAAATGGTTCGGAATCAATTTTTGAAATTCAATACGGTGGCCCTCATTCAGATGATAACCTTTGGGTATTTGATGATACGCACTCAGAAGCATTCAAGGCATCACAAGGTACAGGCCGTGTTTGGTACTGGAATCCAAGTGGCGACGCTGGCGCTCCAGGTGGTGGTCTTGGTTGGTTTGTTCCTACCAAAAACTTAGTGGACGAGTTTGAAGCAGGTGACAAACGTTTAGCGGCAAGTATCTACAAAGTTGGTGATACTTATTACAACAAGGCAAGCGGAACAGTACCTTACGACCCAAGTTGGTCTTCAAGTACGTTCTCGGTAAGAAAATACTTTGGTGCTAAAAATGCGGTAGCTGGTGCTTATGCTCCAAACGGACAAGCAGGTTTCAACAACGAACGTTATTACCGTTATGCCGAAATGTTATTGTTGTATTCGGAAGCATTAATCGAAGTGGGTCGCACTGCGGAAGGTTTAGCAATTATCAACAACGACATCAGAGCAAGAGCTGGACTTGGAGCAACGAAAATTGCCGATGCTCGCAAGGCGCTTCGTCACGAGAAAAGAGTTGAAATGGCATTTGAGCCACACCGTTGGTTTGATATTACTCGTTGGGGAATCGGACAAGAAGTGTTCGGTACGAAATGGAATGACAAATACAGTGTATTCCCTTTCCCTCAATCAGAAATCAACAGAACTGGTGGGGTCTTAAAACAAAATGCTGGGTACTAAGTGGGTCAACGGGTTTTAACCCGTTTAAAAAGGGTCAATGAGTTTTAACTCGTTGCAATCAAATTGAACAACGAGTTAAAACCCGTTGACCCTTTGAACCACAACTTAGTTAATTTACATTTTAAGATTGGATAAAGAATATTCAGTAACAGGTAGAATTTTATTTTACCTGTTATTTTTAAATTAATTCAGCAAAGAGAAATGTCAAAAACATACCAAACAATACTACTTTTTGTAAGCCTTTTGGGAATGACCGCTTGTCATTTCAACAAACAAAAGCCCTTGTTTAAACAACTGAGTTCAACGGAGTCGGGTATAGATTTTGTCAATCAGCTTAACTATACAGATTCCCTGACTGTCCTCGAATTTGAATATATGTTCAATGGGGCAGGCGTTGCTTTAGCGGACATCAATAACGACGGACTCCTTGATATTTTCTTTGCAGGAAATATGGTTTCTAGCCGTTTGTACCTCAACAAGGGGAATTTACATTTTGAAGATATTACCCAACACGCAGGCGTAAAAACCGAAGGTTGGGCTTTTGGCGTTTCGGTTGTTGATATTAACCAAGACGGATTCAAGGATTTTTATGTCTGTAAAGCAGGTAGCCGTAATACGCCCGTAGCTGCCATGAAAAACCTATTCTTTATCAATAATGGCGATAATACCTTTAAAGAAGTAGCTGCCGAGCTGAAATTAGACGACGATGGCTACGATATTCAGACTACTTTTTTTGACTACGATAAAGATGGAGATCTTGATATGTATTTATTGAGAAACTCTTTTGTGAATTATAACCGCAATAATTCAAGACCTAAACAAACCGATGGACAGTCGCCAACAACAGGCAAACTGTTTAGAAATGATAGTCCGCTACCCAAAACAGGACAAGCATTAGCCCTTAATGAACTGAAATTTACCGATGTTTCGTACGAAGAAGGAATTCGTATTGAAGGCTTCGGTTTAGGGATTTCCGTTTGTGACCTCAACAACGACAATTATCCCGACCTCTATATTTCTAACGATTTTTTAACAAATGACCTTGTCTATATCAACCAACACGACGACAAGGGCAAACACACAGGCTTTAAGAACGAAGCAGGAAACTTACTGCATCACCAAACCTATAACGGAATGGGGAACGATGTCGCAGATATTAATAACGACGGCTACCAAGATATTGCCGTGGTGGATATGTTGCCACCCGATAATAGCCGTTGGAAATTGACCATGATGGGCAATACCTACGAAGAATTTCAACAAAATATAAAATTGGGTTACGAACCTCAATACGTTCGGAATACCCTTCAATTGAACAATGGACAGGCTCAAAATGGCGAAAAAGGGATTTCTTTTAGCGAAATTGGGCAACTGGCGGGCGTTCATGCAACCGAATGGAGTTGGGCTCCTTTGTTTGCCGATTATGATAACGATGGCTGGAAGGATTTGATGATTGCCAATGGTTATCGAGAGGACGTAACCAATCTGGACTTCATCATGTATGGAAAACAGACCTTGTTTATGGGTACGCCCGAAGCAAACAGGCATGACCGTTTGGAGGAATTGAAGAAATTCCCGGGTATTCATTTACATAATTATTTATTCAAAAACCAACGTAACCTGACCTTCAAAGATGTTTCGGAGGATTGGGGTTTTGATACGCCTTCTTATTCCAACGGGGCAGCTTATGGCGATTTGGATAATGACGGCGATTTAGATTTAGTATTTAATAATTTGGATGAAGTTTCGACGATTCAAGAAAATCAGTTGAACCGTATTAATCCTGAAAACGCTTGGTTACGGATTGGCTTTAAAGGAAATGACGGAAATAAAGAGGGACTCGGAGCAAAGGTCTGGATTTGGCAACAAGGGCAAATGCAGTACAATTATTTTTCTCCTTTCAGAGGATACCTTTCAACGGTTGAACCTTTCCTTCATTTTGGATTGACTTCAAAGGCGATAGATAGCCTTAAAGTGATGTGGCCAGACGGCAAAACGCAAGTAATCCGAAATCCTAAAGCTAACCAAGTACTGACTTTAGTGCAGTCGAACGCCTCGTCAACTACCATACAAAGGCAAGAAGAACCGAAAAATTCCTTTTTTGTAGAAGCAAGTCAAGAGACGGGTATTCAGTTCAAGCATGAAGAAGACCTTTTTGTAGATTTTCATACACAGGCTTTATTGCCTCATACGCACTCAAAAAGTGGGCCTGCCATTGCCGTTGCTGATGTGAATGGAGACGGGCTAGAAGACTTTTTTGTAGGGGCAGGAGCAGGTTCAAAAGGAGGATTGTTTATTC
>JBMLRK010000431.1:0-1079 GCA_049241065.1 Spirosomataceae bacterium | reverse complement strand
GTCCTCCTGAAAGTTGCTTTGGTAAGTTTTTCTTTCGGTCAAGCATTCCCACAATTCCAAGTGCTTGGTTCGCTCTTTCTCGAGCAATGGCATCTGAAACTCCTTGAAGTTTAAGGGGCAGCATCACATTATCTTCCGCATTTAGCGGCTGTATTAGGTTGAAGTTCTGGAAAACAAAGCCAATTTTCTGTAATCGTAACTTGGCTAACTCGTTTTCAGAAAGTCCGCTGGCTTTTACACCTCCTATATAAACATCTCCTTGAGTTGGGTAAAGTACGCAACCTAACAAGGAAAGAAGTGTAGTTTTTCCAGAACCTGAAGGGCCAATAATGAGCAATAGCTCACCCTTTTTGATTTGCATATTGCTGGGTTGCAAGGCTGTAATTACCGTATCTCCTGTCTGATAGGTTTTACCTGCCCCCTTTACCTCCGCAATGATAGATGATTGGGTCATATTTTTTCGTTGTGAGTTTATACCCTGATTGGGTTATTTGTTGGGACAAAGGTAATACGAAAACATAATATACGAAAACGTATTACGAAAATATTTATCTTTGCATTATGAGCAAACGAACACACCAAAGAATTAGATCGGTTTTGGAGAAATGGGAAGCATTTGATTTGCAACATCCTTATGGCAATGAGCAAGACTTTGCCCGTTGGTTATTAGAACAAGAACATGACCAAAATGTTGACAATGAGTTCGAAAAACCCCTTTCAGGTGAAGAAACGGCTGCTTTCTTAAATAAATCAATTGATGGTGTTAAAGAAATTTTCCCTTTGGAAATAAGTGCCAACATAGCAATGACTAAGTTTTGGCGGGTGCTGCGTAACCGTATGAAGGTGGCACTTACACCGCTTGGTTTGGGAAATGTAGATGACTTTAGCTACTTGGCTAGTATGTTTCAATTAAAAAATCCTACGAAAACGGAATTAATTTTAGCCCACTTACAAGAAATAACAACAGGAACTGAAATTATAAAGCGGTTGGTTAATAATGGATGGTTAAAGGAAAACCCTCACCCTACCGATAAGCGTTCAAAAATTATAACTTTAACATCAGAAGGTAGAATTCACGT
>JBMLRK010000430.1:0-4592 GCA_049241065.1 Spirosomataceae bacterium | reverse complement strand
GCTGATACTTATATGGTTACGTCCTTCGTGATATTTTTCTCATTTTTCGTCTTGGTGTCTGCTTATTTATTTTTAATAGATAAAAAACACGTTGAGCAGATGAGTAAACTTCCTTTGGAAGCCTAATTCGTTAAGGATTTCGGTATTGGAGGTGTGTGAAAAGTGTATAGTTTAACGTTTAAAGTAATTTTTGCAGAAGAGTAGCTCATAAACTTTGGACTTTTCACACAACCTTATCCATTTAACGCTAACAAAAAAAGATATTTTCGATGAAACGCATACTTACCTTTTTGTTCCTCTTGGCATCTATACCGATGTTTGCTGCTGATGCTGCAGCACCAAGTGCGACAACTCTTATCCCACAGCCAAAAGATGGGAAAGACCTATTCTTACTCGTTTTGGTGGGTACGATGTTTTTGGTTTGCACCATCATTGCTATCATGGCATTGAATGTGGCTTCGCAGTTAAAACAACTGCTTACGCCTAAAAGTGAAGTAATAAACTCGGCTTATGAGGAGGCAATGGCAAATCGTACTTTCTGGCAAAAGCTATGGAGTTTAAAACCAATTGCTTTTGAGAAAGATATGATGCTTGAACATCAATACGATGGCATTGCTGAGTTAGACAATCCAACACCACCTTGGTTTATGTATTTGTTCTATTCAACAATCGTATTTGGGGTGATTTATTTGTTCGTTTACCACATTGCTGGCGATGGACAAATTATGAAAAACGAATACAACGAGGAGGTTTCTATTGCAGAAAAAGCTCGTGAAGCATACATGAAAAAATTCGCTAACTCGGTTAATGAAAATAATGTGGTTGCTTTGAAAGATGCAAAAGGCTTGGATGAAGGTAAAAAACTCTATACTCAAAACTGTGTGGCTTGTCACGGACAAGAAGCGGAGGGTAAAGTAGGGCCTAACTTAACGGATGAATACTGGATACACGGTGGCGACATCAAAAAAGTATTCCATACCCTTACCGAAGGTGTACCTGAAAAAGGGATGATTTCTTGGAAAAAATCCTTGAACCCGATTCAAATACAACAAGTTGCTTCTTTCGTGTTGAGTTTAAAAGGAACAAATCCTGCTAATGCGAAAGAACCGCAGGGAGATAAAGAGTAAATAAGCTATCCATTTTATAGACTGCGACATAACTTCTTGGAACGAAACCTTATAGGTTTTGAAAATCTATAAGGTTTTTGCGGATTGAAATTCTACTAAGCTATGTCTTCTTCCAAAAGGTTGTATAAAATTGATATAAGCTACTTGGTGAATGGGTGTGAGTTTTTGAAAAAGAAGCTGTTTTAACGGTATTATTCCACTTAGCGGGTGAATTTATTCACCCGTTTCGAGAACGGTTAAATAGCTGAATATTCAAGAACTTATACCCAAGAACCACAACTATAAAAAATATGAAACCCGAACAAATTGATACCACCGAATTTAGAGACCACCTGTCGAATGTTACCGAAGCAGGCAAAAGAATCTGGATTTATCCAAGAATTGTAAAAGGATTGTTGTACAAATATCGAACAGTTTTCTCGTGGTTCTTGATGTTACTTTTGTTCGGTTTACCTTGGATTGAAATTGACGGTCATCCGTATTTTATGTTCAATGTCATAGAACGTAAATTTATCTTTTTTGGGGTAATGTTTTTCCCACAAGATTTCCATTTGGTCGCCATTGGATTACTAACGTTCATTGTTTTTATTATTCTGTTTACCGTCATTTTTGGGCGTGTATGGTGTGGCTGGGCGTGTCCACAAACCATTTTTATGGAAATGCTCTTCCGTAAAATTGAAAACTGGATTGAAGGCGATTACAAAGCCCAACAACGTTTAGATGCCTCCCCTTGGACGCAAGAAAAGATTCTTAAAAAGACCGCTAAACATACCATTTTCTTTGTGCTGTCTTTCATCATTGCGAATACATTTTTAGCTTACCTTATTGGTAAACAGGAATTATGGACGATTGTATCGGACGACCCAAGCCGCCACGTGGGTTCTCTAGCATCTATGATCCTGTTTACCTCTGTCTTTTATTTCGTCTTTGCTCGGTTTAGAGAATTGGTCTGCATCGTTGTTTGTCCTTATGGACGTTTGCAAGGGGTATTGCTAGACAAAAAATCCATTGTAGTGGCTTACGACTATGTGCGTGGAGAACCGAGGGGAAAACAAAGTAAAGTGGTGGCCGAAATTCCTAAAGGCGACTGTATTGATTGCAAAATCTGTGTGCAGGTGTGTCCAACAGGAATTGATATTCGGAATGGTACGCAACTAGAATGTATTGGTTGTACAGCTTGTATTGATGCCTGTGATGAAGTAATGGTGAAAATAGATAAACCAATTGGCTTGATTCGCTATGATTCTTTAGATGGTATCGAAAATAAAACAAAGCTTAAATTTAACCTACGGATTAAGGCATATTCGGCTGTTTTAGCGGCTCTTTTAGGGGTGTTAGTATATCTGCTGTTGAGTAGAAATATGATGGAAACCACCATTTTACGTACCCCAGGCTTAACCTATCAAGAAAATAAAAATGGTACGGTCAGCAATTTGTATAGCGTTGAAGTAATGAATAAATCGACAACGGCAATGCCTGTTAATTTTGCCTTGAAAGATTTTCCTAAAGGTACAATTAAGCTTATTGGTAAGCCTTTGTTTCTAAATGCTGGAGAACTAACCAAAGGAAGTTTCTTTATTGAAATACCTAAAAAAGACTTGCCTGATAATACCTTTAAACTGGAGGTAGAGGTTTATTCAAACGGAAAGTTGATAGATCATGTTAAAACGTCCTTCTTAGGACCAATGGAATAAGTTTTTTGGAGTTGATGAGTTTAATGTTGATGAGTTTAAAATAGAACTTGTCATTTCAAATCGTATCAACGATTTCACTTAGCGGGTGAATTTATTCACCCGTTTCGAAGAAGTTTTAACGTTGCTTTAGCCAATTTTAAAGTACAATGTCTAAGTACTCGTGAATTGATGGCGATACAATTTAATCCAAAATTTAAAATCCAAAATTTTGAATCACTACTTGATCACTTTGTGCCTTAGTGCCTTAGGTACTGATGCCTAAATTTTACCAAAATGAAAAATACATTCACCTTCAATTGGGGACATAGCATTGTATTGACCTTTGTGTTGTTTGCCCTTTTTATCGGAACCATGGTCTATCGAATGTCTAGTCAGCAAGTTGACTTAACAGGAAGTGATTACTATCAAAAAGAAATTGCTTACCAAGAGCAAATTGACCGTATTCAAAATGCAAAAACATTTGTAAATTCTAAGGCTATGAATTATTCACCCGAAACACAAACCATCAAAATCTTATTACCTACTAAAGCGACAAAAGGGGAGGTTACTTTTTTCCGTCCTTCGGACAAACACCTTGATTTTAGTGTACCCATTACCAGTAAAAATAATTCATTAATAACCCTTTCGACGGCTTCTTTGGATAAAGGCTTTTGGCGAGTGCAAGCCACTTGGTCAGACGGAGCAAAAGAGTATTTCTTAGAACAGGAATTAACGGTTAAATAATCTTTACACGAACACACCAAACGGAATATGAATCCACTCTGGACAATCGCCATTACAACAGGACTCGTTGGGAGTTTGCACTGCGTAGGTATGTGCGGCCCAATTGCCTTGGCCTTGCCCGTGGGTGGATTCTCTTTGTTAAAAGCTACTTGGGCAAGATTGCTCTATAATCTTGGTCGTATTAGTACGTACAGCGTGTTGGGGTATTTGGTTGGTTATTTTGGCGAGCAAATTTTTGCCGCAGGTTTTCAACAACAGCTTTCAATAGGTTTAGGTGTTTTTCTGTTGATAAGTGCTTTCAAAACCAAACTTATCCAACTAAAACCTGTCGAACGTTTTGTGATGTACACAAAGGCTAAAATGGGTAAATTTTTGGGTATAAAAACCTTAAAAGGAATCTTCATGCTCGGTGTCCTCAATGGAATGCTTCCTTGTGGGATGATTTACGTTGCCTTGGCAGGAGCAACCACTACAGCTAGTCCATTCGAAGGTACGATTTATATGGCTTTATTTGGACTAGGAACAAGCCCTGCCATGTTTCTAATCGGTATTTTACCCAGTTTTTTTAATCTCTCTTTTCGTCAGAAAGTACAAAAAATCGTACCCATTTATTCCCTTCTTTTAGCCCTTTTTCTAATTGCAAGAGGTATCTACATTAGCCCTATGGTACAGCAAAATTCAGCCGTTATGTCGGTTTGTCACGGAGTGATTGGGGGAAAGTAGGTGCCGAATCTCAAGTCTTCCAACCCGTTTCATCACCAATAAGTACAGACAAACGGTCACCAGCCAGCCAGCAATCATCAGTGGGAAATTTAATTCTGAAAGGCTAAAGATAGAAGGGGAGGGCAATACGCTATCAGGATAAGAGACAATCAAAAACGAGTAAATATTATTAGCCGCATGAACACCCATTGCCAATTCTAGTCCTTTGTCCCAAAGCGTGAGTAGGGCTGCAAATAAGCCAAAACAGGTATAATAAGAAAGTCCCCAAACTAAGCCTACTTTTTCAATTTCGGGATTAGCACTATGGGCTAGTCCAAAAAGAATC
>JBMLRK010000429.1:0-4050 GCA_049241065.1 Spirosomataceae bacterium | reverse complement strand
GCTTCTTCTTCGGGCAGAGAACGAGTATCGGTTGAAATAACCACCACCGATGCCTCCGTTTTGAGAGGCAAAGAGGTGACAATTTCAACCGAAAATTGCTTCGTTAAAGCGATACCAGCCATTTCGGCGGCTCCCGTAAAATCATCGGCAATCACAACGACCATGACTTACTGGAGACTTTTACGGTACTTACTCAATTGTACTGCCGACTCAATTGCCAAAACCATCGCATCTTCACTAGCAATGCCTTTTCCTGCAATTTCAAAAGCCGTCCCGTGGTCAACCGAAGTACGAATGATAGGTAAACCCATCGTAATGTTTACGCCTTTTACGCTATCCATTTGATTTTTCTCCGAATTCCATTTGAAACCTGTTAGCTTAAATGGAATATGTCCTTGGTCGTGGTACATCGCAACCACACCGCCATAATAGCCTTGTGCTGCCTTAGAGAACATCGTGTCAGGTGGTACTGGACCTTCTACGTCATAACCCAAGGTACGAGCTTCTTCGATAGCTGGTAAAATATCGTCTGCTTCTTCTGTACCAAATAGCCCAGAATCTCCTGCATGTGGGTTTAGTCCTGCGACACCAATTTTGAGATTGGTTTCTCCCAAGCTAATCATCCCGTTATGCAATAATTCGATTACTTGAAGAATACGCTCTTTCTTCACCAAATCACAAGCCTGACGCAAGGATACGTGTGTAGAAACGTGAATTACCTTGATATTGTCTTCTACCAATAACATCGCATACTTTTTGGTATTGGTAAAGTCTGCATAAATTTCGGTATGACCTGCGTAATGATGTCCCGCTTCGTTGATGGATTTTTTGTTGATTGGCCCTGTAACGGTAGCGTCTATTTCTTTTGCTAACGCCAATTCAATCACTTTTTTAACCGATTGAAAAGCTGCTTCGCCACACATTGCTGAGATTTCTCCGAAAACCAATTCGTCCATCTTCACGTGTTCTAAATCAAATACATCAATAACTCCGTATTGAAACTTCGCTTCCGAAACGGACGAAATCGCATTGATTTCTACGTTCAAGTTAAGCAAGGAGTTGATATGATTAAAGACAGCCGCACTCCCAACAATTAGTGGACGGCATGACTCGTATAATTCTTTTTTCAATAAGGCTTTGATAGCAATTTCTGGGCCGATACTTGCAGGATCGCCCATGGTAATTCCGATGATTGGTAATAATGACATGGTGGTATATGTTGACTGTGGGTAATCTTCTGATTATTATGAAAATAAACCTGTTGGTTTAATAAATTATCCGAGTCCGAAACCTATAAGGTTTTCAAAACCTTATAGGTTTAGCGAAGTATCCAAGTATAAAACTTACAGGTTAAAAGATATTTTTTTACGCTTGAATCGCTAATCGTTTACTTCTAATTTCTTGAAAAGCATCAATCAACGCCTGTTCTTTCTCGGCTGACTGTGCTTGCAAAGGAGGCATCACCTTCGCTTGACAAAGTCCTGTTTGATTCATCAATACTTTCAATGCCCAAAGTGATTCGCCCAAGGTTCTGTTAGCTTGGTATAAATTTCCATAAACATCCGAAAGTTCCTGCATACGGTTAGCAGCTTCTGCATCACCATTCCAAACTGCGTATTGCATTTCTTGATAAATAGACGGCATATAGTTTCCTGTACTCGGAACAAGACCGTCGCTACCCAATAACAAAGCCTCAGCACCTTTACCAGCCCAACCCATAAAATGGCTAAAATCAGGACGGTTTTTCCAAAGAGCAACAGACTCATGCAAGCGTTCGATATTTCGTTCAGAATCCTTTAATCCTACGATATTTTCGTGATAACTTAGCTCATCAATACTACTCAACTCAATCGAATGATGTGTCGTAGCAGGGATGTTGTAAATAATTAAGGGAAGCGGAATCGCATCTGCCAATTGTTCAAAATAGCGTTGGACTTGACTATCCGTCAGGGCATAATAGGAGGGTAAGGTGGCCGCAACGACATCCACTCCGAAATCGTGAGCTTCCTTAGCAAACTCAATAGAATCGGCTAAACAGTTGGACGAAATTCCTGCATAAAGCGTTGTGCCATGTTTCTTACAAGCTCCTGCCTGCTTTAGATAGTCCGTCTTCAATTCGCCTGACAAAGAAGTCGCCTCCCCTGTTGTTCCCATAATAAAGGGTTGGCAATTATGCTTGTAAAAATTGTCAAACATAAGCGAAACGGCTTCTTTATCTAAGCTAAAGTTTTCGGTAAGTGGCGTAACTGCTGGCACAACAACTCCACCATATTTTTTCTGACTCGTCATCTGATTGATTTAACTGGTTAGTAACAACCATTTTATATTATTTAAAGAGGTACTAATATGCAGCTTCAAAAATGGCAATAGCATCCGCTTCTTCTATTGTTCTTGGATTATTTTTCAATAATCGCTGAATTTTCAAGGCATCTTTTGCCAATTGAGGAATGGCTTCTTTAGGTACTCCCACTTCTTTTAACGTAGCAGGGATTCCACATTCTTGGATAATTTCTCTGATTTTTGCAACACCCAAATAGGCTGTTTCCAGAGGCGTACTTGCCGAAGGACATCCTAGTGCTTCTGCCACTTTGGCATAACGTTCGGGCGAAGCAGGAATATTAAACTCCATGACATAAGGCAAAAGCAGGGCATTAGACAAACCATGTGGTAAATGAAATTCACTTCCTAAGGGATAAGACAAAGCATGAACGCCTGCTGTGTTCACTGGGCCTAAACAAAAACCACCTAACAAACTACCCATAGCTACATTGGTACGGGCTTCTTCGTTTGTTCCGTCTTTTACGGCTGCCACAATGTCTTTGGCAATCAAACGCATTCCTTCGTAGGCGTATAAGTCGATGAACATATTCGCAAACTTGTTGGTATAGGCTTCTAAACAATGCGTTAGAGCATCTAAACCCGTGGCAGCCGTAATCCCAGCAGGGACGCTCATGGTCAACAAAGGATCTGCATAAACAATATCTGGAACAAGGTAAGGACTAATAATTCCCTTTTTTTGGTTGTCCGAATCGTCCACCAAAATGGCATTGGGTGACACTTCGCTACCTGTACCTGCCGTAGCTGGCACACAAATTAATTTCTTCTTACGCCCTTTCAATAAGCCAATGCCCACGTATTCTTGCAGACTTTGCTCATTTTCTAACTGAGCAGCCACCAATTTGGCAATGTCTAACACACTTCCCCCACCAATACCGATGATAGCATCAGGATTTTCGGGGTCGATTTTTTTCATTAAATCCGTAAAGTCTTTAAAACTTGGCTCGTTCAAAATACTGGTATCCATCAGTACCTGAATGTCCGCCTGCTTCAAACTTTCTACGAATGGTTCTATTACTTTTAAGAGGGGTTCAATGGTAACAATTAACACTTTTTTAAGCCCTAAAGCCGTAATTTCTCCTGTTAAATTCCCCAAAACACCTTTCCCAAACACCAACTTACTCGGGAAATGAATACTTACGTGTGCTAATGATTGCATGTTAATTATGTACTTATTTATTAACCGTTATCTGTTAATTGTTAACTGATAGCATATATGTTCACTTGCAACGGGTTGAAACCCGTTGACCCGGAGCTTACAAATTTTCTACTGCTTTTGTTTCTACGCCTTCTGGAGCGGTATAGCCTTTTAGAGCAGGCCAAAGACCGTCTTTTATTTTTTTCGTTTTAAATTTCTTGGGATCTAACACAGCGTGTTTGATTTTTTGTCTTCGCCACGTATAAATTACGTGAAGGAGTCCGTCAGCCGTTTGAATGATGGACGGATACGAATATTGACTAATGGGTGAATCTTCGATAATCACCGCAGCAGACCAATTTTTGCCGTCTTTTGAAACGGATAGGTTTAGGGGTGTTCTAGGCCCTTTCGCCAAATTATTGGGAGGTAATACGTGATTATAAACCAAGGCATGAGTTCCATTGGCTAACGTCACCGCATCCGTTCCTGAATTATTATTGGGTAAATTGGTCTTCGCTAAGGGTGTCCATGTTTCTCCGTTATCGTAAGACCACGACTCTAAAATCGCACGATTT
>JBMLRK010000428.1:0-4202 GCA_049241065.1 Spirosomataceae bacterium | reverse complement strand
CAAGCAATATCCGATAAACGAATCGTCTCCTTCATCAACGCATCGCTCGCTTTTTGAACCGAATCTGGAATACTTGGATATTGTGCCAAAGCCGCTTGATGAAAAGTCAATAAACTCGTCAATAGAAGGAAACTTAAAATCAATTTTTTCATTTCTGTGGAGATAAATAATTTAATTAGTACAAGTCAAGGCTTGATTTAAAGTCATTTGTTAACGTTTCAAAATTACTAGGAATAAATAGCTACACGATATACAATTTTCTCTATAAATTATATGATTTTATCTTTGTATTATTTCAAGAATGATTTTACTAAAACGTATTATTGTAAAAATATAGTAAATCGCATTTTTCGCTTACCTCACTATTTTTAGTAAAATTAATTGTATCATCTTGACACATTGAGAAACCTTACAGAGCCATATAGAAATCTTAAAAAAAAGATAATGTCGAGGTTGGTGAATTGGAAGAACTACTAAATTAATTTTTAATGAACTACTTTGTTAAAATCAAGGAGTAAGCCTATTTTTTAGGATATTAAAATCCTTCATCTTGCTTTATCTCTTCAAATAAGGCTATTTAAATCAGTAATTTAAGAATAATCTTAGGTAAATTATGATAAAACATTCCGAGAAAAGGTTATTTTTGTGTAGTCATTTATACTAGCAAGCCATGAAAGTATTTACGAATATCTCACTTATTACCTTATATGACCCCCGTCGTAAGCGTATCCGTGTGCGTCCGTCGGAGGGGCAAGACTTGCCTGTGCTATGGGTTCGTTGTTCTCGTAAAGAAAGACAACAACTGCAAATAGGTACGATTGTGAAGACGGATGTAAAGATGATTGAAAGTGACAACCGAAAACCCTATTTAGTGCTTCTTTCTAAAAGCCTTCGCCAGTTGAGTTTATTCTAATCATGTTAATTTACTATATTCTCTCTGGACAAAATGGTATAATACATTGAGAAAATGGTACAAAAAAACGGCTTAGTGAGCCTTTAACTTTGTACTTATATTGGTACATCTTTATACTAGGGTGGTAAATGCCTTTTTTCTTAAATTATTGACATTATGTACAAGGCTCTTCTCTGTTGCTTATTTTACTCACTTATTTCCTTTTCCACTTTTGCTCAGTCAGCTTCTCGCTCAGAAATTTCGTTTAATAAAACCTGGCGATTTTCACTTGGCGATTTTCCACAGGCTAGTCAAACTACGTTTGATGATAGCCAATGGCGTGTATTGAACCTTCCTCACGACTGGAGTATTGAGGGGCAATTTGCTGAAAATCATCTAGCTACGGTACAAGGTGGAGCGTTGCCAACAGGTATTGCTTGGTATCGTAAGCAATTTTTGGTGAATGAATCTTCTCAAAAACAACTAAGCTACATCGAGTTTGATGGCGTTTACCGCAATGCCGAAGTATGGATTAATGGACATTACTTAGGAAAAAGACCTTATGGGTATAGCTCTTTTCGTTATGAGTTAACGCCTTTCTTGAATTTTGGAAAGACACCCAATATACTTGCTGTTCGGGTCGATAACAGTGAACAACCTAACTCTCGCTGGTATTCGGGTTCTGGGATTTATCGCAATGTTCGTTTGGTGCATACGGCAACCTTGGCGATTGACCAATGGGGTACGTTTGTTACTACGCCCAAAATTACTGCCAAATCTGCCACGGTTCTCGTACAAGTAAACCTTCGCAATCAGGCAAAAGAAGCTCAGACAATTCGCTTGAAATCAAGTTTGTTAGATGCAACTGGCAAAGAAGTAGCAACACAACTATCAGCACCGTTTTTGGTAAAAGATACCTTAAAAAGCCTTTCTCAAAACCTAGAACTCAAGACACCAACTTTATGGTCACTTGAAAATCCTTATTTGTATAGCCTTGTTATACAGTTGATTACTAGTGATAATCAGGTTTTGGATACTTATCAAACGAATGTTGGTATTTGTTATTTTAATTTTGATGCCAAGAAAGGCTTTTTCTTAAATGGCGTGCCAACTAAAATTTTGGGTGTTTGTAATCACCACGATTTAGGGGCATTAGGAGCTGCTGTAAACGTGCGAGCAATTGAACGTCAACTCGAAATTCTTAAAAAAATGGGTTGTAATGGAATTCGGGTTTCGCATAATCCTCCCGCTCCAGAGTTATTGGATTTATGTGATAAAATGGGCTTTATCGTCATGGACGAAGCCTTTGATATGTGGAAGAAGAAAAAGAATAAGAAGGACTATTCACAAAATTGGAACGATTGGCACAAGCGTGATTTGGAGGATATGATTAAACGTGACCGCAATCACCCTTCTATTTTTGTGTGGAGTATCGGTAATGAAATCCGAGAGCAATTTGATAGTACGGGAACGACTATTACCAAAGAATTAGTCGGTATTGTGAAAGCGTTGGACACCACTCGCCCTGTGACTTCGGCTTTAACAGAAATGATTCCAGCGAAAAACTTCATTGTTAAAGCGGGTGTTCTGGATGTGTTGGGCTTCAATTATAAACACGAAGGCTATGCCGATTTGGTAAAAAATTTCCCTAATACTCCCCTCATTGCAACCGAAACGGCTTCGGCTTTGGAGACAAGAGGACGTTACGATATGCCGAAAGATAGCGTTCAGTTTTGGCCAAAAGATGGGAAAGCTAAACTAGTGGAAGGGAATGCCGATTGGACGGCTTCGGCTTTTGATAACGTAGCAGCTTATTGGGGAACGACACATGAAATCTCGTGGAATGCCGTAAAAAAATATCCGAACCTTGCTGGGCTTTATGTTTGGAGTGGCTTCGATTATTTGGGCGAACCTCATCCCTACAATTACCCTGCTCGCAGTTCCTATTTTGGCATTATTGACTTGGCAGGTTTTCCGAAAGATGTCTATTATATGTACCAAAGTGAGTGGACGCAAAAGCCTGTCTTACACCTTTTACCACATTGGAACTGGACAAAAGGGCAAACAATCGACGTGTGGGCATATTACAGTCAGGCGGATGAAGTGGAGTTGTTCTTGAACGATAAGTCTTTGGGAATCAGAAAGAAAGTCGGAGATGCTTTACACGTTTCTTGGAAAGTGCCTTTTGAAGAGGGAACGTTAAAAGCGATTTCTCGAAAAAATGGACAGCCTATTTTAACCGATGAAATAAAAACAGCCAACAAGGCGAGTAAAATCAACTTAACGGCTGACCGTAGTGTCTTGAAAGCGAACGGTGAAGACCTCTCTTTTGTCACGGTAAGCGTTACGGATGAAAAAGGAATAGAAGTGCCAACAGCCAATCATTTAATTAATTTTTCGGTAGAAGGAGTTGGCGAACTCGTGGGCGTTGACAATGGGTATCAGGCGAGCCAAGAACCTTTCAAAGCAAATTACCGAAAGGCGTATAATGGTAAATGTTTAGCGATTGTCAGAACAAAAGAACAAGTAGGAAAAGTAATCGTCACTGCTTCTGGTGAAGGACTTGAAACGCAACAGTTGGTTTTGGAGACTAGATGAAATAGTAATTAAACCTTATAGGTTTTGGAAACCTATAAGGTTTTTACCAGCAAGTCTGGCAAAAGACTCTAAACGAAGCCATTGGCTTTACAAGTTAGACGAAATAGCCATTAAACTTATAAGGTTTTTACTTCTCAATTACATGAAAAAAATAATCATAATTACTTTATTGTCAATATTTTGTGGTTTGAATTTTCTTCAAGCTCAAACAAGTTTGACGAAATTAATACCACAAACTGCTGTCCAAAAACAAGTGACTAGACCGTGGGTATTTTGGTACTGGATACAGGGAGCAGTTTCTAAAGAAGGTATCACAGCCGATTTGGAAGCGATGAAAGAAGCAGGCATCGGTGGAGCGTATTTGATGCCCATTAAAGGCCCTGCTAGTCCTCCCACTTTATCGCCAGCAGTAGCACAATTAACGCCTGAGTGGTGGAAGTTGGTCAAATTTTCGATGAGTGAAGCCGCTCGTTTAGGCTTAGAAATGGGAATGCACGTGAGCGATGGTTTTGCTTTGGCAGGTGGCCCGTGGATTAGCCCTGCTTTGTCGATGCAAAAAGTGGTGTTTTCTTCCAAAGTAATTAAGGGAAATCAGTTGTTTTCGGAAGTGTTGCCTTTGCCTGCGATTCAAGAAAATTATTACAAAGACATTCAAGTACTTGCCTATCGAGTAAAAGAGGATAATGTGCTTTCTAACAACGAGATAATTCCT
>JBMLRK010000427.1:0-3253 GCA_049241065.1 Spirosomataceae bacterium | reverse complement strand
CTTCCCACGATTCATAATGAAAATGTAGAAGTTTACTACCTCCAAGAATACTTGAATTACGTTCTTGCTATAGAATAACGAAGTACGCTGTTGACAACATTTAATAAAAATGACACAGCAAAGGTGTTTTTTTGAGTGAACATAATTTTTTTGCGACAAAAAATGAGCATTTCGAGACTTCCATTTGCTCATTTTTCCCTTTTTCTAAAAAAAACAGATTTTATTTTCAGGAAAAATGAATAAAACGCTTCTATCTACGAACGACATTCCGCCATTTATTCACCTGAAATACTAAACCTATCATTTTGGATGGAAAAAAATCAAAAAAATATCACTTTGTAAAAAATTGATTATCAAATATTTATTAGAAAACGATTAATAAATTTCGATTTTTTTTATTTTTTTTACATCCTACACTTGCATATTCACCAAAAAGTGCGTAGTTTTGCATCACAATTAACAAACACGGTAATTGTAACAAAAAATAAGCGAAAGTAGCTCAGCTGGTAGAGCGCAACCTTGCCAAGGTTGAGGTCGCGGGTTCGAACCCCGTCTTTCGCTCCGCTTAAAAGCACCATCAAGGTGCTTTTTAAGTTTTAGCTTAAAGATTTATCTTTGAGTGAAGCCAGGGTGGTGGAACTGGTAGACACGCAGGACTTAAAATCCTGTGAACGCAAGTTCGTACGGGTTCGATTCCCGTCCCCGGTACAATGAAAGCCTTCGTAGCAATACGAAGGCTTTTTTGTTTTTTATTGTATTACTTTTCTCTTCAACATAACCTTTATTTGTATGTACAAAGTATATGGAATCCCGAATTGTGATACGGTTAAAAAGGCTATCACATGGCTAAAAGAAAATGACATCCCGTTTGAATTTCATAATTATAAAAAAGATGGTATCTCGCAAGAAAAACTAAGCGAGTGGCTAACTCAAGAACCTTGGGAAGTATTAGTCAACAAAGCTGGTACAACTTGGAAAAAACTTTCTGAAGAAGAAAAAGCAAACGATAATGCAAGTGCCATCACTTTAATGTTAGACAAAACCTCCGTTATCAAACGCCCTATTATCGAGGCAGATAAAATTGTGGCAATTGGTTTTAAGAGTGAAAATTATGAGAAGGTGTTTAAGTAAAAACAAAAACGGGGTTTAACGTTATTGGCGTTAAACCCCGTTTCTCTTTATCTTACCTCTATTTTATCGCATCGTAAATGACTTGGTGTACGTTGGTTCTTACGTTTAAGTCAGATAGTTTGGTGTTGTTGCGGGTTGGATATACTCGGTTGGATAGAAATATATAAACTAGGTCTTTTTCTGGGTCAACCCATGCAAATGTTCCTGTAAAACCTGAGTGTCCAAAACTGCTTGGGCTGGCACTTACTGCGGAACTAATCCCTGCTTTTTTACGATCTGGTTTGTCGAAGCCTACTCCTCTCCTGCTGTTTACGCTGGCTTCAAAAGGATAACTTGTCCATTCTTGTAAGGTGTTGGACTTGATGAATTGTTGACCGCCATAATAGCCTTTTTGTAAGTACATCTGCATTAATTTGGCAAGGTCATTGGCTGTTCCGAAAAGCCCTGCATGACCAGAAATACCGTCTAACATCGCTGCTCCTTCATCGTGTACTCGTCCGTGAATAAGGTTTTTTCTGAATAAAGAATCGTATTCTGTTGGAACAATGTCATTTAATCCATAAAAACGTCTTGGATTATAAGTCAATGTGGTTGCCCCTAAAGGACGATAGAATGTCCCTTTTAAAAAGTCTTCCCATGACTGCCCTGTTAAACGTGGAATGATTTGTGGATATAAATAATAAGATAAGTCCGAATAGACGTATTCTTTTTTCTCTCGTAGCGGAGAGTCTTCTATTGCCTTCAAAATGGTAGTATGATAATTCTTATGAATCCATAAGTTATCGGCTACCTGTAAAGGGTATTCCGACGAGCCTTTGTAAGCAAAAGTATTATCTTTCCAGATAGTCGGGTCTTTTGTCAGATTTACACAATCTTTCCACAATTGCTTGTCGGTATGAATCGCTTGGCACATACGCAACATGGTAGCCTTTCTTCTGAATAATTTATCCCAGAACGTCACCGTGTATTTATCCGAATACTTCTGTTTATAGATTTTACTTGCTAATACCATTTTGGTCGAGTCAATACAATCCATCCAGAAAGGAATCCATGCTTTTAGTCGAGCTTGGTGCGTTAGAATATCACGATAGACTAAATTCACTTTATTAGACGCTTGCCAGTCGGGATACAGTTCCCCCATGGTCATATCCAAATTAAATTTTCCTTCGTCTTCCATACGCATCATGGCAGGAACAGAAGTACTAATTTTCGTTACCGAAGCTAAATCGTATAAGTCATTCGTTGAAACGCTATTATTTCCTTCATACGTGTGTTTTCCGTAAGCTTTATGAAAAATCACTTTCCCATTTTTTGCTACTAACACAACCGCCCCTGGGGTTGCTTTTTGCTGAATAGCACTATTCACAATTGAGTCGATACGTTTGGCTAAATAATCACCATTGACCCCTACCGATTCTGGCAAACCATACTGTAAACGCTGTAAGGCTTTTGTCTTAATCCCGTCATTATAACGGAAAGTCATGTTTACGGAAACAGGCAACGTTCCTTGCATCGGAATTGCTCCAAAAATAGCTTGTGCAGCCGCTTCTTGCGAATATGGCGTTTCTTGGAAAGCCTGAATCAATGCCTTTGCCATGTCTAAGTTCTGAAACTTACTAAGCGTATAAGGATTCGAGAACAAGCTTACAATGGTTTTGGGCGAATTGGCAAAACGTTTTACTAGTTCTTGAATACGTGGTAGAATATTGTAATTTTTAGCAGGACGAATATTTTGTCCGTTGACAGCCATCAAAACCAAGTTGTATTTTTTCAACGCATCACTCACCGCCTGTACGGTTGAATCCGTCGAGTTTTCATCTAAATTGAAATGCTCTACTGCGGTATAATTCGCCACCATCTTTTGGAAATCAGTTGGCTTTTTAGAGCCAAACGCAGGTGTTCCAATAACCAAGGTAGCAATTTTTAAGGTATCTAAACGCTGTAAAGGAAGGATATTATCCGAGTTACTCAAAAGGGCAAGACTCTCCTCCGCCAACTTGCGGTTTAATACTTCTGAACTTTTAGGGTTCAACTCTTGAATTAAGTTTTTCAACTCAATCGGTTTATAGACATCCAAACCAGCCCAAGCTTTTGCCGTCAAAATACGTTTTACACGCTCGTC
>JBMLRK010000426.1:0-7537 GCA_049241065.1 Spirosomataceae bacterium | reverse complement strand
TTCAATAGTCAAAACGAAATCCTGTTGGTGTGACCGACAGGATTTTTTTGTTTGTCACCCCTTCACACTCTGATTCAACAACGGTATAGGATTCAAATAGAACATTTTTCGCCAACCCTCGACGCTCTTATCTACTCTCCAAGGATATGGAATAATTGTTTCAAGGGTATAATGAAGATGCGGAGCTTTTCCTGCGGCATTGCCCGATGTTCCAACCGTTCCGATTTGGGTATTGGTACTGACAAAAGAAAAGCTTTTCACCATAATTTGGTTTAGATGAGCATAATAATGTAACCGCCATTTAGGGCCAAGAATAAATACGACGTACCCTCCCATTGCAATCGTTCCTCGATAAAGTACTATCCCAGCTGTAGCAGCCCTAACAGGTGTGCCTTTTTTGGCAAAAATATCTACTCCTTTGTGAGTGAGTGACTTACCCCAAGGATAATACCAAAAAGATTCTTGCGAATAACTTTGTCTCGTGGCTCCTTCCACAGGCATCTTGAAAGTTTGCGGTAATAAAAATCCCAACATCAAAATCGTTAAAATAGCGTATTGAAATCGATTCATTTTCATAGTCTATAGTTCGACAAGGTTTCCACTATGTAGTTTCCACTACGGTAACGCACACACTCCTCCATTTCGTATAATCCACAAAAAAGCCCTCACCGAAGCGAAGGCTTTTTGTGGATTAGCTAATTCGATTAATTCAAAGAAAACTGACATTGTAAACTGGCTAAATCCTGACTAGCTTTGTCTAAGGCAGCATCAAACTGAGTTCTAATCTGTTTCGATATTCCCTCTAATTGACGGTAATACGCAATGCCATTTTCCATATTTTTATAAAACTCGTTAAGATATTTTTTGCGTTTTGCATCTACTAAACTTCCTGCATCTTTAGCCACTTGCTCTGCTAAGTAATTGATATATAGCTTCAACTCTGCAATGAATACGTGCGGACGGGTGTCGTTGGTTAAGTCATGATTTCTGCCATAAATATAATCAACCATCGTTTGCAAGCTGACGATATTCGAGAAATTGGCAATATTTGGCCCTGGGCAAATGGTTACCGCTTCTAGCTTTTTCAAGAAAGGCACTTTATACACCTTCGAAGCCGCATTACTCAAACCAATACATAAACATTCTTTATCTTGCACCTCTGCCACTTGTTCTTTAAACTGCTTTTCGGGCAAATCTAAAGATTTCAACTGGTCGATTTTCTGTTTCTGATACTTCTGCGAAGCCGTACAAATGGGTTCTGTTGTAAATTCGGTATTGAACGCCAAATGCTTTTCGGTACAAGGACTTCCAGGTTTTCCATTCAGAATACGCACTTGCTTTTCTAAATCTGAACTTGTGCCTTTTAAGTAATGAAAACGAACTCCCAATGGCGAATTATTACTTAATACAATATCACTTTCTTTGGCTTTTGCCAACAAATCCAAGGTATCACTGTCAACGGTAGTAGCCTCTGGAACAAGTAAGAATGGTGTTCCCCAACCTGTGCCTTGTACTCCATAATGTTGCTGAATAAATTGGTCTTCTTCTGCTGTACCAATTCCGCCCTGTGCCGTAATTCGCACGGGATGAGGTTGTTCGAAACCCGCTTTCCCTTTTGCTTTTAGAGCTTGGTTATAAATTTCAAAAATAGAAGCAATTAACTCCTCTTTTTTGGCTTTAAACTCTTCTAAAATTGGCCCCATTAAGTAGCCATCGGTTGCAAAAGCATGACCCCCACAGTTTAAACCCGACTCAATTCTGAATTCACTTACCCAAATTCCTTTCTTAGCAAGGTATTTTCCTTGTACCAAAGCCGAACGGTAATCGCTTACTTTGATGACAATTTTTTTCTTGAATACACCCTGATTATCCGCATCAAACTGGTCGCATTTTTCAAGGTAGTTATACAAACGTGGATTCAACCCTGCTGAAAAAATAATCGAAGAGTTCGTCAAATCGCTTTTTACATACCCCCTCAAAGCTGCTACCGCATCCGAGCCGTCTTCTATCGGCTGACCTTCTTTATCCAAACGATTGCCGTCCAATTTGGTCATAATGTTTACATCAATGCTACCTGCTACCAGTTGTGATTTCAAATATTCTTCCATGATGGTCTTTGAAGCCCCATTTTCCGAAGACATTACTTCTTGATAAATCTTTTTAAGATTACTCGTATCGGGTAACATTTCAAAGTATTTAACCAACTCTGAACCAACTTCAAAAGCCGAATTTTTCATTTTCTCGACCTGCCCCTGCACAATTTTATTCACCAAATTCAAATAATCAGTGATTCGTTTGGCACGAGAATCTTCTTCATTTGCTAGAATGGGTTGATACGCCTCTTGAATGGTAGGATAGTAATAACGTCGCATCATTTCGATTAGGTTATCTTCCACAATGGAAAGTACCGACGAAATGCCAAACCTCGCTACTTTGATAGGAGAATCAATGGTGTATGCCAATCCCATGACAGGGATATAAAAAGTATGTTCTGAGTGATTATCCATATAAATATCAATTAATGAATGTTGTCGCTTCTATTATTCAACAAATTAAGCCATTAATGTTATGCCGTTTACTGACATTAATTCTATCTACTATTGACAATTATCAATACATACTTTTAGCTACATCCCAATCGCATGATTAGAACAATTCTTCACAATCGTACCCTAGCCGACGTATGATTGAAATAATGTGTTTGGGCGGAATTAGGTAGTCGGACACCACCGTCAGAGCATTATTAAAATCCGTAAAATTGATTTTAAAACTATTTACGCCAATACTACGTAGCGAATCCCAAAGTGCTTGAATACCCAAAGGAGAAGTAATGTTGGTTTTGAATGTGAGCGTTGCCATATAAAACGGTTTATTTGATTTAAAATTGAAAGCCTAAAAATGATTACTGAAACCTTTGCTTACTTATCAGTTTCAACTACAATATTGAGTACACACGATACTGTAACTTCATTTGGTAATAATTATCTCATAATGTGCTATCAGGGTTCGGTTATTATTTAATACTAAAGAATAGTTTCCATAAAATGTGGCTATTACTAATTGCGTTGTACTGAATTAACCAATTAATTGCTCAAGAATAACTTATTACTAGACGTATCTGGAACTTTTTTTCTATCAGATTCTGAACTACTCGCCCTCTTTCTTCTGCCCCCTTTTGTGCTGTTTTCAATGGTTCTTTCATTCTCTTAACGAATCAAAATTAAATTTTATTTAGACTAATTCCAAATAAAAATGAATAATTATTTGGAATTAGTCTAAATAGATACAAACTTTGCATCATCAAACTAACACAGTTATACATAAACAACATGAAACAATTATTCACCAGCTTATTACTTTTATTATCCCTTGTCAGCTTCGCTCAGTCGGGCAGCATTTCAGGAAATGTATTCACCTCCGACGGCAAAGCAGCCCAATTTGTCAATGTCATTTTAAAAGGGACAAACAAGGGTACTGTTGCCGATAAAGAGGGGAAATATGACTTCAAGGCACTCAAGGCAGGCACATATACTGTTCAAGCAAGTTTTGTAGGATTAAAAACAGAAACGAAAAAGGTAACCCTACTCGAAAATGGTAACATCACCCTTGATTTTGACCTCAGCATTAATGCCAAAGAATTAGAAGAAGTAGTCGTTACCAGTAATCCGAGTAAATATGTGACCGATTACCCTTCGATTTCACTCCGCTTAAAAACGCCCTTACTGGAACTACCTCAAAATATTCAGGTCGTAACGGCTCAAACTTTAAAAGACCAACAGATTTTTGATATGTCGGAAGGAGTTACTCGGAATGTGAGTGGAGCTTCTCGTTCGGAACATTGGGAAACATACAGTCGTATTGTGATGCGTGGGTCGAGAATTGCCGCTTTCAGAAATGGGATGAACGTAACCGAAGTATGGGGGCCACTCACCGAAGACATGAGTATGGTCGAACGCATTGAAATTGTGAAAGGGCCAGCAGGTTTTATGCTTGCAAGTGGCGAACCAAGCGGCTTTTATAATGTGGTAACAAAAAAACCAACAGGGCTCACCAAATCAGAAATTGGTATGACCGTAGGGAGTTTTGGAACCTACCGAAGTACCGCAGATTTTGACGGTAAATTAAGCAAAGACGGTAAAATTCTGTATCGCCTCAACGTAATGGGACAAATGAAAGGTACACACCGTGATTTTGAATATAACAATCGGGTGTCGGTTGCTCCCGTTGTGAAGTACCAAATTAACCCAAGCACTTCATTAACAGCAGAATACACCTACCAAGGAGTTGAGATGTCGCCGATTGGTTCAGCTTATGCTTTCTCGGCAAAGGGTATTAGTGATTTACCCTATAATTTCACCACCTTAGAAGCGAATCTTAAACCTACTACCATCAAAGACCAATCGTTATTTGTAACCCTTTCGCACAGCATTAATGCCAATTGGAAGTTTACAGGTCAACTAGCCTATTTGCATTACGACCAAGTGGGACAAAGTCTTTGGGCATCGGGCTTTAGTGGTGATACCTTAAAAAGAACCACGTCCATCTGGGATATTTTAGGGACAACCAAAGTAGGGCAATTCTTCTTGAATGGCGATGTACAAACAGGAAGTATCAAACACCGTATTTTAGCAGGATTAGATATGGGCAATAAAGACTATTATCATGATTGGTCACAAAGCGGAAAAATTGGAAATCTAAACGTTTATAATCCTGTTTATGGACAAATAGCAGCCAAAGATTACCCCAAATTTGACCGTAGTTTAGACATTCGTGAGCGTGGTATTCATTATAACAATAGCTATACAGCATTGTATGCTCAAGATGAAATCAGATTATTGAACGATAAACTACGATTTACGTTGGCAGGACGCTATACTACCACCAACGACCAAGACCCTTATTCGGGTACTGTTAAAGCAGAGAAATTTACACCTAGAGTTGGGCTTAGCTATTCAGTAGATAAAAATACCAGTGTATATGCCGTCTATGACGAAGCCTTTATTCCACAAGCAGGAGGCACGTTTGAAGGAAAGAAATTTGACCCTGTTATTGGTGATAATAAGGAAATTGGAATCAAAAGAGAATGGTTAAACGGGCGTTGGAATGCTTCCGTGGCAGCTTATCGCATTACAAAAAATAACGTATTGACAGATGATCCTAACCACCAATTTTTCTCTATCCAATTGGGACAAACACAAACACAGGGTATTGAATTTGATGTACGTGGGCAACTGTTGGAAGGCTTAGAATTGACCATGAACTATGCCATTACCGATGCGAAAGTAACCAAAGACACGGACGGTTCTCAGGTAAGCAGACAAGTGCCAGGCACTGATAAGTATATTTTTAATACGTGGTTAAACTATCGGTTCCAATCGGGACAAGTAAAAGGATTAGGTTTATCCTTTGGCGTACAACACTTAGCAGGAAGAAGCAACTGGTACGGAGCTTATAACAAAGCCGTTGACCCTAGCATGCCGAACTATACCCGTTTCGACGGTGCGATTTCGTATCAAGCTAAAAAGTTTGGGGTTGCCTTAAATGTAAACAACCTTTTCAATACTTACCTTCTTACAGGAGGGTCATACTACGCATGGAGTAACTATTATTATTCACAAGTAGAAGCCATGCGTAATGCTCGTCTGAGTATCAACTATAAGTTTTAATTCCTGATGACTTTCAAAAAAATAATCCATCAATTACACCTCTGGCTCGGACTTATGTCTGGGTTAGTGGTGTTCATTGTCAGCATTACAGGGGCTTTGTATGCCTTCAAAAGTGAGATAGAAGCCCTTACAGAGCCCTATTTATTTGTCGAAACACAATCAACAGAAATTTTAGCCCCTTCTATTTTTAGGGAAAAAGCACAGGCGGTATTTCCTAAAAAGCACTTACACGCTATTAATTATGCAGGAAAAAGGCGAAGTGTAGAAGCAATTTTTTATGGGGAAGAACCAGCCCATTACGACCTGATTTACTTCAACCCTTACTCGGCAGAAGTACTGAAAATTAAAGACATGAATCGTGATTTTTTCAGGTTGGTACTCATGGGACATTACTACTTATGGCTACCTCCCAACATTGGGCAACCAACAGTAGCCATTGCCACGTTCGTATTTGTTTTCTTACTCATTTCGGGCATTATTTTGTGGTGGCCCAAAAACAAAGCGGCTAGTAAACAACGCTTTTGGTTTCGATGGAAAACAGGTACACAATGGCGACGAAAGAATTATGATTTACACAATATCCTCGGCTTCTATGCTTCGTGGGTCGTGCTGATTATTGCGTTAACAGGCTTAGTATGGGGTTTTGAATGGTTTTCTAAATCGGTTTACACGGTTTTAGGAGGAGAAAAATCAATGGTTTACACAGAAGGCGTTTCAGATACAAGGCTTAAATCATTGCAAGCTATCAAGACAGAAGCGATAGATGTAATCTGGCAAAAAGTAAGGGACGAACAACGCACTATCAAGGCAATAGAAGTGCATATTCCAGATTCGGACTCTGCTTCTATTGCCGTCAACACCAATATAGAAGAAGGTACAACGTGGAAGACCGATTACCGCTATTTTGATCAATATTCGTTAAAAGAATTGTCGGTTAATCATTTATATGGAAGATTTCACGAAGCAAAATTGGCAGACAAAGCACTGCGAATGAACTACGATATTCATGTAGGAGCCATCTTTGGACTAGCAGGTAAAGTAGCAGCATTTTTTGTAAGCTTAGTTGCTGCAAGCTTGCCCATCACAGGCGTTTATATTTGGTGGGGACGAAGAAAAAAGGTTCGATAAATTTCACTAAAAACAGTTTACAATGACACCATCAGCTCACCAATTCAAAACACTTGTAGAACATCATCACGGCTATATTGGCTTTTGTCAATGCTGCCAAACAGTGAATATTTGTTATAAAAACTCCTTGTTTTGTTTAGAACTCTCCGCCTATCAACTATTCTATGACATGATTCAAGAACGAGTAGGGATGTATGAATTTCATACGTCCCATGGCAAAGAGGTAATGATGAAAACTCCGCTAAATAACTATTTCATTCTTTTTAAAGAACGAGAATTAGACGAGTTTTCGGATATGCTAAAACAAGCCTACCTACTCATCGAATCCTATAAAGGAGTTCGGAATCACAATTAATTAGCATAAGTACCGACCCATAACTAGACAGATACGACAAATCACTATGCTCTTTTGAAAGAGTATTTTTTTAACATATTTGTTTAGAATAAGTCTAAATATAAATAAAATGAAGCATTTACTTTTCCTCCTGCTGTTCTTTGGGTGTTTCATTGCTCAAGGGCAAGAAAACATAGGAAATATTAAGGGGCGTATAATAGGACTCCAAGGGAATATAGCAGACGTATCAGTATTCATTAAAGGGACAAAAATGGGTACAAGTACCAATAATCATGGAGATTTTATGTTGAAAATTCCTGCTGGAAACTATACATTATTACTACAACACGTTGCTTATCAAGCCATTGAAATCAGCGTGCAGGTAAAAGCTTACGAAACCATTTCTGTA
>JBMLRK010000425.1:0-2058 GCA_049241065.1 Spirosomataceae bacterium | reverse complement strand
TACATCGCCGCCTTAATTTCTCTCAAAATACGGTCACCTCCTAAAGCGATGATTTTTTCGGCTAGGTCTTCTCCCACAGCAATCGGGTCTGTTCCTTTGATGGTTTCTTTGATAATTTCTTTTCCGTCTAACGAAATAATACCGCCTGTCATTGACAATTGAGAACCGAAACCGTCTAGTAATTCCACTTCGCAAAGTCCAAAAACGGGGATGCTACAACCGCCTTGTAAACGTCTCAAAAAGGCACGTTCTGCCAATAATTGCTGTTCTGTTTCAGCATCGTTTAGCAATTCACGAATGCGTTCTCTTTTAGCTGGATCAAGCGTTGAAGCACATTCAATGGCTACCGAACCTTGTCCTACGGCTGGGGTAAAAGTCGTTTTGTCGATTAACTGAGCAATGTGTTCTTCGTAACCCATGCGGTGTACGCCTGCATACGCCAACAACAAGGCATCGCACACGCCACTTTCTAGTTTTGCCAAACGAGTTTGTAAATTTCCACGCATATCAACCGTTTTGATATGGGGATAAAAATGCTTGAGCATCGCCACACGACGGGTTGAAGACGTTCCTACTACAAACGACTCTCCACTTTCTAGGGACAAGTTTTTCGAGAACGATACCAATACGTCATTTACGGTTTCTCTTTCCGTAAAGGCAATAAGTTCTAAGTCCTCCGCCAATTCTGACTGTAAATCTTTGGCTGAGTGTTGAGCAATGTCAATTTCACCCGAACGAAGTTTTTCTTCTAATTCTTCGGTAAATACGCCTTTTGAGCCAATTTTCGACAAAGAACGATCTAAGATTTTATCGCCTTTGGTTTCAATGATAACGATTTCAACAGGCAATCCTCCTGCTTCTAAGGTCTCTTTAACAAAGTAAGCCTGCCACAAAGCAAGTTTTGAGCCTCTCGTTCCTAACTTTATTGTTGTCATGATTTATATTCTAAACATTCGTGAAATCGTAATGGACAAATCCAAGTGCAAGATTTTAGCTCTGGCATTGCGTTCGAGGTAATAATACGTATCGTTCAATTCGCCTACTACCAATTCAATCGCAGCGGCTTTAATCGCTTTGGAGAAATTTTGTACAAAGGTCAGCTCTTCGCCTTCTAAACGGATAAGACTTGTTGCTCCATTTTTCCAGATTAATAAATCCCGAAAAATATTCAAGGCATATTCCATCATTCCCTTTTGGTCTTCCTTCGTAAAAGCATCAAACTCATCGGCTGTTTTTACTAACGTTGCCAAATCTGCTTTGTAGCAATTTCGCATCCATTCTGCAAACCACTGGTGTTTTCCTGCGGAATCTTTATGGATTAAAAACTGAGCTTTCGATAAATTCCCTTCCGACAAATAAGCAATTTGCTTGGCTCTGCTGGCTTCTACACCTTTGTTTTTTTGTAGAAAAAGCTGTACCTCTTCGTCGCTAAACGTCGGGATGGTCACTCGTTGGGTTCTCGACAAAATAGTCGTTAGCAACTTGTTCACATCGTTACATACGAGAATAAAGAGCGTTTTGGCGGGTGGTTCTTCCAAAACTTTTAATAAAGCATTTGCAGACTCAATATTCATCAACTCTGGTTGCCAGATAATCAGGGTTTTATACTCTGCTTCAAAGGCTTTTAGGGACAAACTCCCAATGATATTATGAGCTTCTTTAATCGGAATAATTCCCTGTTTATTACCCGTTGTTCCTGTAAATTCTAACCAATCGGTTAAACTTCGGTACGGACTTTCGAGTAAAAACTTTCGCCAAGTGGGTAACAACTCGATAATGGCATCTTTGGCACTCGGACTCGGGAAAATATGATGGACATCAGGATGCACCAATTTATTCATTTTGGCACAAGAGGCACAAACGCCACAAGCATCCTGCTCTTGCTTATTTTCGCAATTGATGTAGGTCGAATAAGCCCAAGCCATTGCCAAATTCGCACTGCCAACCGTTCCGTAGAACAACTGGGCATGGGCTACGTGATTCGCACGAACAGAGCGAATCAGCGTTTGTTTAATGGCTTCTAGCCCTATGATTTCGTTAAATAACATAATTTGATTG
>JBMLRK010000424.1:0-3442 GCA_049241065.1 Spirosomataceae bacterium | reverse complement strand
AGGCATAGAGTTGCAAAGGCACAGAGGCACAAAGTGCTATTAATAAAACCTTTAGTAAGGCTATTCTTCGCAATTCATTTCTGTTTGAGTATATAATCATAATCTAGACGATTTCTTATGGAGTATAAATGATTCTGTCAATTAACTACTTGAGTACTTAATTGACAGAGCTATTTATCGCCAATCTTCCGTTCGATAAATCGTGTAAGCCGAAGCAATCAGCACGACATTTTTAACAATATATTGACCTGAAAGACTCAAGGCAAAACAACATTGCCAGGTTTCGTTAGGCATCAGTAAAAGTGGTAAAAAAGTCGTCGCCATCTGACAACAAAATAGGAAAAAGGCAATTTTGGTAAAACGTGGAAAAAGCCATGCAATACCAATCAGGCATTCTAAGATGCCTAATAAAGGAATGAATTGTTGGATACTTACAAGGGGGGCAATTGTTAATTGATGCAGTTTTGTAACAATTTGTTCCGCAGGTGATTTACCCCAAATTTTGAGAAAGCCAAACCAAAAAAATACGGTAAATAGTGCAAGGCGATTCGCCCATAAAATACTTTTTTTTCTATATTGTGTTCTAGCGATATTCATCTACAGAGGGATTAACGTTCCTGTTGAACACAGGAAAACTTGGAATAATCAAGAAAGTAGGCTCTCTTTTTACTTCTTTATAAGTTCATAAACAAGCAAAAGCCTCCGCCTCAAAAAAAGGAGTAAGAAAACCTTCGAATGAAGTTCGTAGGTATGAGATATTCGTTCATGGGTATTTGTCGGTTAGAAGAGTTGAATAAGTCATTCGTTCTTCTAACTAATACCTACAAACTTATACCTAGGACCTTAAAAGGAATTAAACTAACCTCGGAGGGGGTGACCAAGTAGTATGAATACCCGTAGGTATTAGGGGAAAATAAGGAGTTTCAGGACGTGGAACAGACCATTCCAATACATAAAACAGGTGTTTGCGATGAAGGGTAGTATATTCTTTTAGAAAATTTTTAAGCAGCGTTTGTCCCTTTTTCGTTGGATGAACTGGCTCTTGTACATGCTTTGAAACGTGATCAGCGAGTTCCATAAAACGGTAACGAGCATTATCATCAATGCGACACAAGACATAGAGCGTATCTTTGTTCACTTTTTGACTCACCATGTTGTAGGCTTTACCATCCAACTCAAGTTTTCCTTCGATGGACTGATAAGATTCCGTACTTTTGTGCTTCGTTGTGGTGAGACGAGTCTTGAAAATGGCAAAGTCACCATCTCGTTCATGAGCAGCTGTGTAGGTGTCCGTATGTACCCAAGCAGACGCAGCAAAGTCCTCTCCCTCAAAGTAGTAGAGAATGGAATAGCCCACCATGTTGTACATCAATAGGCAAATAAGGACGATGGAAACGAGTTTTTTCAAGAATATAAATAAGATTTATGTCAGAAAGTTAACGAAAAGGTAATTTCTAACCAATGACTTGCATCATTTTAACTCAAAATAGCCATTCTTTTTAAGCATTCATACGTCATAAAAGCGACGTTATCAGTACAGGACAAGTTTCGTTAAATCCGTCTTTAAGAGGAAACTTATTGCCCCTTCAATCAGTTATAAATTTATGAAAGCATTACAACATCTCAATAAATATTTTCTCAAATACAAGTGGTATCTCCTTTCGGGAACGCTTTTTATTTTCATCTCCAACCTGTTTGGGGTTGTTCCCGCCCAAATTGTTCGCTATGCCCTTGATTTAGTGAAAGAAACGATTGATTTATACTTTCTTTTCGATGGTTTCAAAAACCAATCTATCATTTATGAAACCTTCGCTTTTTCGATTTTGCTTTATGGAGGTATCATCCTCTTAATGGCTTTATTGAAAGGTATTTTTCTATTTCTGGTTCGACAGACGCTTATCGTGATGTCCAGACATATTGAATACGATTTGAAAAGTGAAATTTACGCTCACTACCAAACGTTACCCTTGAGTTTTTATCGTCAAAACAGTACGGGTGATTTAATGGCTCGTATCTCCGAAGACGTAGGCAAAGTACGTATGTATGTTGGCCCTAGCTTGATGTATGGCATCAACCTGATTTCGGTATTCGTCTTGGTCGTTTGGTATATGTACTCAGTCAATCCAACGCTTACATGGTATGTCTTGATTCCCGTGCCATTTTTGTCGGGAAGTATCTATTTTGTCAATACGATTATCAACAAAAAGTCAGAAGAAATCCAGCGTCAACTTTCTACGATTTCAACTTTCGTGCAAGAAGCCTTTTCTGGTATTCGTGTCTTAAAGGCTTTTGTTCAAGAAGAATCATCAAGCGTTGCGTTTACGAAACAGTCAAATATTTACCGAGAAAAATCACTTGCCTTGGTAAAGGTAGATTCGCTCTATTCGCCTTTGGTATCGGTTTTAGCGGGATTGAGTTCGGTTTTGGTGGTCTATGTAGGCGGTAAAGAAGTAATGGCAGGACGATTAACTACAGGAAGCATTACCGAATTTATCATGTACGTGTATATGCTCACTTGGCCCATGATTGCCTTGGGTTGGACGACCTCTCAGATTCAGCGAGCAGCGGCTTCTCAAAAACGTATTAATGAGTTTTTAGACATTAAAACAGAAATTGTTTCTGAAAAAAATATCATTCAAGAAGTACACGGAGCTATCGAAATGCAGGATGTTTCCTTTGTCTATCCAGACTCGGGAATTGAAGCCTTAAAACACTTCTCGATGTCTATCAAAGCAGGGGAATCCGTTGCGATTCTTGGGACTACAGGCTCAGGAAAAAGTACAGTAGCAAACCTACTTTGCCGTATGTATGACGTTACGGAAGGACGAATTTTGTACGATAACTTAGCGATTAAAGATTGGAACGTGAATCACCTGAGAGGACAAATTGGGTATGTACCGCAAGATGTCTTTTTATTCTCTGATTCGATTGCCAATAATATTCGTTTCGGAACAAATAATATGAGTGATGAGCAGCTACTTCAGGCGGCAAAGGATGCGGATTTATACAATAATATAATTGACTTCCCAAATGGTTTTGATACCGTACTGGGCGAACGTGGGGTGACGCTTTCGGGCGGTCAAAAGCAACGTTTGTCGATTGCTCGTGCCATTGCTCGTGAACCTAAAATTTTGATTTTGGATGACTGTCTTTCGGCGGTAGATACCAAAACGGAAAACCAAATTCTGAATAATTTACAAAGCATTATGAAAGGAAGAACATCGGTCATTATTTCGCACCGTGTTTCTTCGGCTAAACTGGCAGATAAAATCATTATGCTCGACAATGGTTATATCATTGAACAAGGAACGCACGATGAATTATTCGAAAAAAATGGAGCTTACCGTGAATTGTACGAAAAACAGTTGCAAACGGAAACGGCTTAAAAGTTTAGAGTTTAGAGTTTAGAGTTTAGAGTTTAGAGTTTAGAGTTTAGAGTTTA
>JBMLRK010000423.1:0-9976 GCA_049241065.1 Spirosomataceae bacterium | reverse complement strand
CTCCAATAGAAACACCCTTTCTCGTCTTACCTCTAAACCTATTTAACTATGAAAAAAACTATCAAATGTAAATTATATATCTTCCTTTCTACCTCTACCTTCTTTTATTGTATCACCTTGATATATTAACGATTATGGTACTGGTTTGGTTTCCGAAATCGTAAAAAACTTTATATATTCTTTAAACGTGTAAACGAAAACAAAGTCACAAATTTAATATTTAAAAAAAATATAAATCTTTGTTTTGTACAAATACTTCCATTTGTTTCTATACTTGCAAAGTTCTGCAATAATTAAATATTATGCAAGTATTAGCAATATGTTAAAATGTGTCACCTGAACACTTAATTGAATATATTTGACTTAAAGTTGGACTATCAAGGCATCTTTTTTTGCAAAATCAAAATTTTATTCTGCATTATCCTTAAAATACCTTGCATATATTTGGCTGTTGATATATATCAAGAAATGAACATATACAGGTATAGTACAATTACTAATTGTATTTATTCATTGTAATCGCTATTCCTTGCAAGCAAAATGAGGTGACCACTTCAGCCGCTTTATCGAGGTGTATTGGCAATTCATCTAATTCCACTTGTGGGAAGGCTCCTAGTACATAATCTGCTTGTCTTCCTTTGCTAAAATTATCGCCAACACCAAAACGTAAACGAACGAATTCTGACGTACCCAGAACCTCTTCTATATTGCGTAAACCATTATGTCCACCATGAGACCCCTTGGGTTTCATTCGTAATTTTGCATACGGCAAGGCAATATCATCCGTAATGACAAGGATGTTTTCCTTCTCCACTTTCAACTCTTTCATCCAATAATTTACAGCCTTTCCGCTTAAATTCATAAAAGTAGTAGGCTTTATCAGATGAACTTGATGTCCTTTTAGCTTAAATTCAGTATGATAAGCCAAACGTTCCATCGAAAATTTCACTTCAAATTGGTCGGCCAGCTTATCTAAAACCATAAAGCCTATATTATGTCTTGTGAACCGATATTCTGGCCCAATGTTACCCAACCCAACTATCAAATATTTCATTTCTTTATCGTAAATTTGTATTAATCTCTTTTATCGAGAATAGATTCATTTAGGCATTTACAGCCGATCTAGCACTGAATTAATTCACAAAGGTACGACATCTCTGTTTATCCAAAAAATGACAATACATCTGGAATTATATTATATCACGAAACTCTTTGATAAAACAGGGATGTTGACCTAGTTTTTTTCTCTTTTGGCAAATACTTATTTCATTTACAGAATATTAGTTTCAACAACTATTGATTCCCACCTTCCTTACCTGATACCGATAAATATAAACTGGTAAATGTTCGACTAGTTAATTCTTTACAAAATAACAGAAAGCTTGGCTCAACTGAATTTGTAGATGTACCCAATAACCCAAAATAAGGAATGATTTTAATTAGTAATATTACTCTCATGAAAAATAAACCTAAAGTAACTTATTCTTTACATACTTTAAGAATACTTGTTTTACTTTTTTGTACTTGCTTCAGAAGCATTGGTCAAGAAGGGACGCTACTTCCTCCTCCTATAAATACGGTAAAATTTACAGAACAAAATCCCTCTTTAAGTGCTGATGGACAAACGATGATTTTTGAGTCTGACAGACAAGGAGATTGGAAACTATTTGAAACGCACAAAAGCGGTGGCAAACTTTGGTCTGTTCCAGTTGTACTCTCAACGGTACAGAATAATTCAATCAAGATAGTAGCAGGAACTAGCTTTCTGAGTTATGATAGCAATATGCTTTTCTTTGCCGCACAATCACTTACGAATTCAGGTCACGAAGATATTTATTACTGTGAAAGAACCAAATCTGGTTGGACTGCCCCTCAAAGTATCAGTGGTACGATTAATACAACGGATTTAGAGTCGTATCCATCTTTATCAGCAGATGGCAAGTATCTATATTTTTCAAAAGCAAAATTTATTGAAGGCGATAAGAAAGACCCATTACAACGTTGCTACCGAATTATGGTGGCAGAACGTGGTAGTGATGGACTATGGCAAAAACCTACCGAGTTACCTAGTCCCGTGAACATGATTTGTGAAAAAGCAGTTCGAATCATGCCTGATGGTAAAACATTACTTATCTCTTCCATACGTAGAGATGGGCAAGGGAGTTTCGACTTATACAAAACAGAGAAAATCAACCCGACTACCTGGGGACAAATGAGCAGCGTTGAAGGAATTAATTCAACAGAAATTGAAATTAGTGGAAGTGTTAGTGCATGTGGAGACTTGTTGTATTATAGTCGAGCTGGGGATATTTACAGCACCACGCTAAACGGTTTTGCTAGTAGTCTTCTGCCTTTAAAAGGACTTGTTAGCGATTCCCTTACAGGTAAGGCAATCAAAGTAAGCATTAGTTTGTTAGATGCAGACAAAGCAGGTATTGCACTTGCTAAAGGTATTTCGAGTGAGGCTGATGGTGCTTTTACGTTGTTAGTAAAAGCAAAAAACAGGTATGTTCTCGAAATAAATGAAGCAGGATATTACCGAAAAAAGGTATTCGTAGATTTAACTGACAATAATCCGTGCGATAATCTACGCCAACTACCAATAAAATTAATGCCCCTAGTCCGTAAAGAACAGGAAAAGTCGATATATCAGTTAAGTCTTTTAGCAGTTGATGCCCAGACGAATATGACAATCCCTGCAAATTTTGAAGCGAAGGAGGTTAAAAGTGGTCAAATTATTCCACTCCAAAACGATGCGACTAGCTTACAAAACAAAGGCAGTTTTATTCTAAAAGAAGATTATTCCATCGAAACAGAAATGCCTGGCTACAAGCCTCAAAGTTTCTCGCTTCGCATAGACGATACTAAAGAGTTATTACCTGTTAGCATCATCAAATTAGAACCATTAACCTACAATTTTAATATCAAAGTACTGGATGCAGGAACGAACGAAATTATAAAAAATGCAGTAGTAACTATTACGAACCTCGAAAATAACCAGTCGGCCGTAATGGGCGTAAAACCAGAAAATGGTGAATGTAACACGAATTTACTGAATAATAAAGGGTATAAAGTTGTTGTATCTGCTGATTTATTTGAGGACAATGTTCAGTTAATTCAGAAAACAGCATCTATGAAAGAACTCAGTTTGAAACTGATTCCTAAAAAAACCTCCGCAGTAAATTTTATTGCTGTTGATGCCGAAACAGGAGTTATGATTCCTGCCGACTTTGTGATTTCTTCCGAAAAAACTGGAAATACATTTACGGGTAAATCGACTCAATCGACCGAATATTTTGCCGTGCGATTAAATCAAAACGATAACCTTAAAGTTCAAGTAAGTGCAGAAGGATATGCTCCTGCACGCTCTCTAGTAGAAATCAACGACTTAATTTTAGGAAATCGAAGAGAATATATTGTGAAGTTAGTCACTGACCGTTATCCACTTACGATAAAGGTAGCAGATGCCGAAACGAAAAAAAGTATTAAAGAAGTATCGCTGAAAGTAATTGATCTAAAAAGCGGAGAAATCAGAGTAGTTACTAAATCGACTACCAATGAATACAGTACCGTGTTAAAGAGAACGGGTACTTACGAAATTATTATTAAAGCAGAAGATTACATCGGTGTTTCTGAACGCATAGAATCAATGCCATCGGGTTCAGCCTTAAATTTTACGCTTACCAAAAAGAAAACCATTGGGGCTGATTTTAATGTAATTGACGAAGCATCGGGCAAAGCCATTAAAAGTGACATTACTATTAAAGCAGAAAAGGCACAAAAAACCTTCCATTTTAAAGATGCAGCTGAGGTGTCTCTCAAAATAGCAGAAAAAGAAGTCTTTACCGTGGAAACAGCCGCAGAAGGCTATAAGCCGAAACAAAGTACCTTCAATATGGCAGATTTTGTATTGGATAAAAAATACGAATATACCATCCGACTAGAGAAGGCTGCCTTTACTTTAAAATTAAAAGTATTCGACAAAAGCACGAATATGCCAGTTGAAGTGGACGGACTGTCCATCACGGATTTATCTAGCAAGGGGTCTCGCCCAGATGTGGTGCGTTTACCCAATGGAGAAGCAAGTGTTAGCTTAACGCCAGAAAATAAATATTTACTTGAAATCATGGCAGAAGGCTATATGCCTTATAAAGAGGAATTATCGAAATTCACCAAAAATGAGTGGACTTGCTTGCTAACGCCCAAACTTCAAGCATCGTATTTGATTTTCTCTGCGGTAGATTCAACAAGTGGTAAATCGTTAGAGGCAAGCTTTAAAATTAGCAGCGAAAATAGTAGCACGGCCTCGCTTCAGGGAAAAACTAGCGAAGCATTACCTACCTACAAAATGTCGATAACTGAACCTCAAACTTTTTCGGTTGAAACTTTTGTGAAAGGATACTACTTAAAAACAGAAAAAGTAACTTATACCCAATTAGGGAAAGAACAAAAAGCGATTATAAAAATGGCTCGAGACTTTTCTGTATTGAGTATTAAGGCTTTTGATGCCAACACCGATAAAGCCATTGGCGAAGTCTTCTATAGTATTACAGATGCAGTAAGTAATAAGCCAGTGGCAGCTATGATTACGCTTACCAATGGGGAATGCAGTGCTGATTTAAAAGTAGGTAAATCCTATCTTATCAAAGCAAAATTGGCAGGCTATAAGGACTATGAGTATAGCTATACTGCCTCAAAAGAAGATAATAGTCTGAACGTAAAATTACGACCATTCCTGAAACAATTACTCTTCTTTCATGCTATTGACCCAATCAAAAAGAATAAAGTACCGGCACTCTTCAAGGTTATTTCACCTTCTGGAGAAACCATTGCTTCTGGTAAAACCGATTCAAACAAAGAATCTGTTGCAGTCAGTTTAACAGAAAAAACAAACTATACCATTGAAATTATCGCCACAGGATACAAGACCTACGAGGGTAGTTTCACCGCTGATAGTTCTATGCGTGGAGAACTAGCAAAACGAGCGTTTTGGCTAGAAAAAGGGGAAAGTAGATTTACCTTCAGAGTAATCGATTCTCATTCTCGTTTGGTTGTGCCTCAATGTAAAATTAAACTAATTGATGTTAAATCGAATCAAGAACTAGTACCTGATTTAAAGGGCGATGAATATGTTACCGAACTCAGTCCAGTAGCGAGTTATAAACTAGAAATCGAAGCCACTGGATATAATGCTTATGTTGGCAGAGTTGACCCTGCTACGTTTAATAATGCAAATGATAAACGAAAAGACATTCAATTAGTTAAAAAGAAAGAAGCGATTAGCAGCCAAGCAACGACAAAAGAACGTCCACAACCAGTACAAAAGAGTATTGACAAAATTGAACGTGGCAAATCAATTGTGTTGAATAATGTTTATTTTGAACAAAGTAGCTTTATTCTCCAAAAAGAATCGTACACTGAATTAGATAAACTCGTTGAAATACTCAAGAATAACCCTCAAACCAAAATTGAGATTGCTGGACATACTGATAATGTAGGTGACGCTCGTCTGAATCTGGCATTATCAGAAAACAGAGCAAAAGTGATTCTTAATTATTTAGCACAAAGAGGTATTTCTGAAGACCGATTGATGTACAAAGGCTATGGCGGTAGTCGCCCAGTAGCACCAAACGACAGCGAAGAAAATAAACGTAAAAATAGACGAGTAGAAATAATGGGCATTCAGTAGTTAAATCTCCTGATTCATCATCAACAAAATATGGCAAAATTAGCACTAATTACTGGAGCAAGTTCTGGTATCGGAAAAGCAACGGCTGAAGCCTTTGCAGCATTAGGAATTAATTTAATCCTTTGTGGCAGAAGAACAGAACGCCTAGAAGAGGTAAAAAGTCAACTCAGCTCGAAGGTCGAAGTACATACACTAAGTTTTGATGTACGAAATAACGAAGAAGTAGTAGCCGCTTTAAATAGCTTGCCCCCTTCGCTTAAAGAAGTGGATATTTTAATCAACAATGCGGGCAATGCTCATGGGATGTCAAGCATTCAAGAGGGCGATTTAGCCGATTGGGATGCGATGATTGATGGAAATGTAAAAGGACTTCTTTACGTTTCTAAAGTAGTAATGCCATGGATGATTGAACGTAAAAGTGGGCATATTGTCAACCTAAGTTCTATTGCTGGCAAGCAGACTTATCCAAATGGAGCGGTTTATTGTGCATCTAAAGCAGCAGTAGAATCTATTTCGGAAGGAATGCGTTTAGACTTAAATCCATACGGTATCAAAGTCACTAACGTTGCTCCAGGAGCAGTTGAAACAGAGTTTTCGATGGTTCGTTTCAAAGGGGATGAAAGTCGCTCACAATCGGTTTATCAAGGCTTTGAGGCCTTAAAAGCAGAGGATATTGCTGACATTATTGCCTTTACCGTCACTCGTCCTCCACACGTAGTAATGGCAGATATTTTGATTTTGCCAACGGCACAAGCTTCGCCTTACGTGCTAAAAAGAACATAAAAATAAAAGAGCTTCTTGAGAAATCAGGAAGCTCTTTTATTTTATAAGAATTCTAGAATAGTCTTACAAAGATACGCTCAAACGTTGACGAATTGCTTCGTATAAAATTACGCCATTCGCTACCGATACGTTTAATGAACCTACTCGTCCCTGCATCGGAATAGCAGCTAATTCATCGGCTGCACGCAACAATTCATCTGAAATACCATCTTCTTCAGAACCCATCACAATCGCTGTTGGAATCGTAAAATCAACATCATAAATATTTTTAGATACCTTTTCCGAACAAGCAACTACCTGAATTCCTGAGTTTTGAAGATACTGAATTGTTTTATACAAATTCTCTTCTCTACAAACAGGCAAGAAGTTCAACGCTCCTGACGAAGTTTTCATGGCATCTGCATTGATTTCTGCTGCACCACGAGTAGGAATTACAATTCCATTTACGCCTGTACATTCCGCAGTACGAGCAATTGCTCCAAAATTACGAACATCCGTAACACGGTCTAATACCAATAGCAAAGGTACTTGCCCTTTTTCATATACATCGGCAATGACATTTTCAAGTTTGGCATAATTGATAGCCGAAACAAAGGCAATAACCCCTTGGTGGTTTTTGCGAGTTACTCTATCAAGCTTTTCACTAGGAACTTTTTGTACGGGAACACCTCTCAAACGAGCAAATTCCAATACTTCAATACTTCCTAATTCACGCTGAACTAATATTTTATCTATTTCTTTTCCAGCACGCAAACATTCTAAAACAGGTTGAATACCGAAAACTATTTCCTTATTATCAATCTTTGGTTGTGGACTAAAATGTCTGAATGGTTTTCTTGGGCCATCAAACTTCTTTTCTTCTGACATACGTATGCTTATTTATTTCTGCAAAGGTCGCAATTTTTTATCCTTAATCAAACTTATCGCACAACAACATCACCATTACGCCATTGTTCAACCGTCGGAAACCAAATTGATTGAAATTCTGCATAACGTTGTAACTCATAATGGTCGTCCGTAAACTGATTGGCTCGCTTGTTAAAAGTAAAATTCACTTCCGAATATTGACTATTACGCACATAGGTCCAAATCTCTTTATCACGAGTTTTCGTGACTCTTGTAGGTGTACCCATAATAATCCAAACCATTCCACGGTCGGTCTTCCAACCTACTTTATAAGAGGTAAACAATTCATTTGCCTGAGCCACTCGCTGAAAATAAGCTTTAATAATACGTTTTGATAACTGCTGATTTCCTTGTGTTAAATTTAACCAATAGTTATCTAACGCCAATTTAATTTCTTTGGAGTCCCTTAAATCTTGAGCCTCGGAATTGGTACTCATATAAATTAACGGTTTTGTCAATTTCTCAGGGCGAGTTAAACGTGGGTAACGCTTATCTCCTACCACAAAACCAACGCCATAGGCATCAGCCGTATCTTTGGTAAAATAAAACAAAGCTTCATCCTGAAAATTATACAGTTTATTTGACGTAATCGAGAACGATGAATCCACAAATAACTGACGTTGAGCCTGACGTGGCGTAGTAGCCATTGGTGACTGAGCAGGATCAAAATCAAACTGGTAGCGGAAAGCCTTAAATGTCTGCTCTTGACTATTTAAACTTTTCAAGACAACGGTATCCTGTGCCGTGAAATAATTTCCAACATAAGGAATCGTCCCTGTTTTATCAAAAAAGGTAAAATAATCCGACGACTTCATGGATTGAAAACGAAGCAAAGTTGTAGCATTCGTTTCAGCTCCCGTTTTTGTATCTTGAATTGACAGTACTAAAACCCCAGTTAATAACTCTTTGGGTTTAGGGACATCAAAAATTAGCATCCAATTCTCTTTATTCTGCAACAATTTAGCATTCGATAAACTTAATGCTCGTTGTTCCAAAATTGTTTTATTCATAAAGTCAGGATACAAGGTATATCGGAGCGATAATTCCTGTGCTAGACTTTCTAAGGTAGCCGTTCTATCCAAATCAAGATGGACATATACTTTCAAAGAAGCACCATTATCTAAAAACTTCGTTTTCGTTACAATCGACTGAATTGTAGAAGCTGTTTTATCTACTTGCTTAGTAGTTGGCGTGGTGTTGGAGGCCACACAACCAGCCAATAATACAACGAGTGATAAAAAAGTACTGATTCGTTTCATCTTATTTTTTCTTAATAGCTAAAAACATATCCATAAAAACACTAAAATATAGTATTTTAACGAACCAATTTAATCAGTATTTTCCTCATGTCAAGCAAAAGAGGTATTTTTGGCATAATATTTATCTTTGCTAACCAAAAAACGTAATTAATACGAAACGAATACCGCAATCTTATGTACAAAACGACAGAAATCGCCTCTTCAGAAATCATCTCCGACAACCCTGTTCATCAGCGTTTGTTGTTTCCTTATATAGAAGCCGCAAAAATGGTTTCGGGTAATTTATTAGAAATTGGTTGTGGAACAGGTCGAGGTGTAGGCGTTTTAGCACCTTCGGTTAGTAATTATACAGGCGTAGATAAGAACGAACCCTTAATGACTAAATTAAGTGCAGACTACCCGAACTTCACATTTATTGATATGTTCTTGCCTCCTTTGAAAGGACTAGCAGATAACACCTTTGACTTTGTAGTAACGTTTCAAGTGATTGAACACATTGAACCAGATGCAGAATTTATCAAAGAAGCTCATCGTGTTTTGAAACCAGGAGGAAAATTAATTCTAACAACTGTTAACCGTAAATATTCACTATCTCGTAACCCTTGGCACGTACGTGAATACTTAGCCTCAGAATTAAAAGCGTTAATTCTTAAAAACTTTGCAAGTATCGAAACTAAAGGAGTACACGGTAACGAAAAAGTAATGGCTTATTACGAAGAAAATAAACGCTCGGTTCAAAAAATCACCCGTTTCGATATTTTCAATTTGCAATACCGTTTACCAAGATGGATGTTACAAATCCCTTATGATATTGCTAACCGTTTGAGCAGAAACATCATTCAAAAATCTGATAATTCATTAGTAACAGGTATTACGTATCAAGATTATTTCTTGAATGACGATGCCGAAGAATGCTTAGACTTCTTCTATATCGCCACGAAATAATAGGTCAACGGGTTGGGTACACGGGTTTTAACCCGTGGAGGCAGTCGGTTTTAATCCGTTGCTTTTACGTTGAAAAACGGGTTAAAACCCGTTTACCCCAATTCCCCCCGTTGACCTCAATTAAAACTTGGTTACCCAATCCCAACGAGTGAAAACCCGTTGCACCAATTCAACACTCTAATTCCAATCCGATGGATTTTATCCCTCAAAATATCAGTGACTATTCTGATGCTCATACGAGTCCAGAAACGCCTTTATTAGCAAAACTTAACCGAGATACACACGTCAATATTTTGCAACCAAGAATGCTTTCTGGGCATATTCAAGGAAGGATTTTGTCGCTATTCGTTCAAATGTTACGTCCACGCAGAATCTTAGAAATTGGCACTTATAC
>JBMLRK010000422.1:0-3906 GCA_049241065.1 Spirosomataceae bacterium | reverse complement strand
AATCCCCCGCAAATCCCGTAGGGATGATACATCGGTAACAACAACACCAACAAAATCCCCCGCAAATCCCGTAGGGATGATACATCGGTGACAAGAGGTAACATCAGGCGGTTGCCACGGCAGTATCTACCCATACAACTCTTTGAGCGTATGTTTCTTTCGTCTTGAAATCGTTGCTATTTGTCCGTTGCTCATTGTAAGATATTCCTGCGTTTGATTATATTCCTTCACGAAATAAGGGTTAATCATAAAAGAGCGATGAATACGTAAAAAGCCATGTGATTGCAGAAATGTCTCGAAAAATTTGAGTGTATGAGCTATCACCTTCTCCTTCCCATTCTGAAAGTACAAAGTAGTATAATTGATATTTCCTTTCAGTAATACCACACTATGGATAAACACTTTTTTGGAAGTTTTATGATTGATAATCAGGAGGGTGTCTTTCCCTTTTTGTTTATAGGTTTTCATACGCAATAGCTGAGTTATGTAGATCAAAAGCAGGCTCACATTACTGAGCCCGTCTTTCGTTTGTATGAGGAATTTTACTGAATCAAAGTAATCACTAAAGTAGCAGACACCGCATGCGTCCCTCCTGCTTGTGGCGTAATTGTCAAGGCTGGTGTATTACCTGCAAGGTTAACGATACTCAAAAGAGTATTCGGTACAGTCGTCGTAATAATCGTATTTCCTATAATTTGATTAGTCCCAGTTGCACGTCCTACCACCGTATTGGCATCTAATGTCCCATTAATTTCAATACCAACTTGAGCTGCTTCAGCAATACTCACTTGCCAATTCACCAAATACGTACCCACAGCAGGTAAGGAGAATTGGTTATCATTGATACGCACAATTGTTCCCGTACTTGGACCATTTCTAGGAAAATTAATCGCTGCTCCTGCTGCAATCGTTGCCGAATTATCGGGAGGCATCAAGGCATAAAACTCTGAAAAAGTAGCAATTCCTCCCAAAGGAGTCCATTGGCTACCATTCCAGTAATAAAACCCAGGTACAATCGTGTAAGGACTAGCCCCTGCTCTTACCGTATTATATACCAAAAAGGAAACGATAGGTGATGGTACAGTAGTAATGTCAATCGTGGAGGTTAAACTAATGCGAGGTAGCATCATCCCTTTATCAGTAACATAAACCGTACTGAGACTTTGTGCGTTCGAAAATTGTATTGTGGTCAAAAAGAAGAACACCGTCATTAGTACGGATACTTTACAGGGTACTCTTCTAAAAAATTGCAGTAAAAATGCGGTGATTGAATGTGGATTCTGGTATCGTTTTTCGTCTCTCAACAAAAAGCCAGTTGTAGTAAGTAGTTTTCTCATAGCTCTGATAGTTACATTTAAAAGATTGATTATCAACCTATTCTTTAAAATTAATATAATACAAAGGTGTCGAGATTCGTGTAAAAAAGTGTTACGAAATTAAGGTAATAACTTGTATAATTCACACCTCACCTACCCTGCTTAACAAAGAAACAATCCCATTTTTTCACTTCAATAATCTCCCTCTTTCTTGACTGACCAGAGCAACTAGCACACTTTTTTTCGCATTGTTCGGTTTATTGAATTAAATTTGCAATTATAACAACATTTCAAAAGCAAGATACAATGATTCATTTCTTCGGAAGCCAAGCCAATACGGTTTTTGCGGTTCAAACGCATGATACTCTTTCAAATGAAGACATCCAGAAGTTGCTTTGGCTTTTCAACAGCCAAGCAGACCATATTTATACTAATGTAAATAACGCTGATGCTTCATTAAATGCCTATTTTGTTGGTCCTCGTGCGGCAATGATTACCCCTTGGAGTACCAATGCCGTAGAAATTACACAAAACATGGGTATTGCTGGTATTATCCGAATTGAAGAATTTACCGCTGCAACGGAAGATTTCTCGGATTTCGACCCGATGCTTTCTCAAAAATATACCGCTCTACACCAGTCGATTTATACGATTAACGTACAACCTGAGCCAATTTTAGAGATTGATGACATTGCTGCTTTCAATAAGCAAGAAGGATTAGCTCTCAGCGAGGATGAGGTTACTTATTTGAGCGACTTAGCTATTAAATTAGATAGAAAACTAACGGATTCAGAAGTATTTGGTTTCTCTCAAGTAAACTCAGAACACTGTCGTCACAAAATTTTTAACGGAACTTTTGTAATTGATGGCGAAGAAAAACCAACGTCTTTATTCAAATTAATCAAGAAGACTTCACAAGAAAATCCGAACGATATTGTTTCGGCATATAAAGATAACGTTGCCTTTATCAAAGGACCTCAAGTAACGCAATTCGCTCCAAAGTCGGCCGACAAACCTGACTTCTACCAAGAAACCGTTTTTGATTCGGTTATTTCGGTAAAAGCAGAAACACACAATTTTCCAACTACCGTAGAGCCTTTCAACGGTGCAGCAACAGGTGCAGGTGGTGAAATTCGTGACCGTTTAGCAGGTGGACAAGGTTCATTGCCTTTGGCAGGAACGGCTGTGTACATGACTTCATACTCTCGTTTGGAAGAAAATCGCCCTTGGGAAAGTGCCATGAACGAGCGTCCGTGGTTGTACCAGACTCCAATGGACATTTTGATTAAAGCATCTAACGGAGCTTCTGATTTTGGAAATAAATTCGGACAACCGCTTATCACAGGTTCGGTACTTACTTTTGAACACGAAGAAGAAGCTCGCAAACTTGGTTTCGATAAAGTAATTATGTTAGCTGGTGGTGTTGGTTATGGTAAAGCAAGCCAAGCAATCAAACAAAAGCCAACAGAAGGCGATAAAGTAGTGATTTTGGGTGGTGAAAACTACCGTATCGGTATGGGTGGAGCAGCCGTTTCTTCGGCTGATACAGGTGCTTTAGGTTCTGGAATTGAGTTAAATGCCATTCAGCGTTCAAACCCAGAAATGCAAAAACGTGCTGCCAACGCCATTCGTGGTTTGGTTGAAGCAGAACATAACCCAATCGTCTCTATCCACGACCACGGTGCAGGTGGACACTTAAACTGTCTTTCGGAATTAGTAGAAGAAACAGGCGGTTTAATTGATTTAGACAAATTACCTGTTGGCGACCCTACGCTTTCGGCAAAAGAAATCATCGGTAACGAATCGCAAGAACGCATGGGTCTTGTAATTGGTGAAAAAGATGTAGATACCTTAAAACGCATTGCTGACCGTGAACGCTCGCCAATGTACACCGTAGGAGACATCACAAGCAACCACCGTTTTACCTTCGAGTCGAAAACAACAGGTGCTAAACCAATGGATTTTGCCATTGAAGATATGTTCGGAAGTTCGCCAAAAACGATTATGGCGGACAAAACAATCAACCGTAACTATGCTGATTTAGCGTATTCAAAAGCCGACATTGCTACGTACTTAAACCAAGTATTACAATTAGAAGCTGTTGCTTGTAAAGACTGGTTAACGAACAAAGTCGATAGATGTGTTGGTGGTCGTGTGGCTAAACAACAATGTGCTGGTCCATTACAATTGCCATTAAATAACGTTGGCGTAATGGCCTTAGATTTCAAAGGAAAAGAAGGAATTGCCACAACTATCGGTCACTCCCCTGTTTCTGCCTTAGTAGATCCAGTGGCAGGTTCTCGCAACGCCATCGGAGAAGCACTTTCAAACATCGTTTGGGCTCCTTTAAAAGACGGTTTAAAATCAGTTTCGCTTTCGGCAAACTGGATGTGGGCTTGTAAAAATGCAGGTGAAGATGCCAAATTATACGAAGCTGTAAAATGCTGTTCAGACTTTGCATTCGAATTGGGAATCAATATTCCAACAGGAAAAGACTCCCTTTCGATGAAACAAAAATATCCAAACGACGAAGTGATTGCCCCAGGAACGGTTATCATTTCGGCAGGAGGAAACTGTTCTGATGTAAAGC
>JBMLRK010000421.1:0-12573 GCA_049241065.1 Spirosomataceae bacterium | reverse complement strand
GTAATAAGCTCTTGACGCTAGGTGTTGAGTTAGGTTTGTTCCAGTTAAGGAAGAGCGTCTTATAGCACCAAATTCTCCTAAAACTACAGGAATCCCTTTATCTATAAATTTGGTTTTCATCAATTGAAAATCTGCGGTCACAGCAGCTTCTTCACCAAAGGTTGCGTTTCTACTAGCGTCAGTTGTTGATTTAAAGCCATTACCCCAGTAGTAGAACATTTTGCCCCATGTTTCATCTTTTGTTAACCCACAGAAGTTCCATGGTGAGTAGTAATGTACTTCCACCATCAATCTTCCAGAGACTTTATCAGTTGGCAAAGTATTCATTAATTGATTTGTTTTTCCAATATCAGTTTTAGGACCTTGAATGATTAGCGTACGATAAGCATTTTTTCCCCCTGTGGAACGAACCGCATCGATAAAAGTTTGGTGATATGAAGTCAAAACTGCCATTTGTGTGGCATCTTCAACTTTGGGTTCATTTGCACTTGCAAAAAGAACAAGTCCATTAAAATCACGTAAATGCGTTGCGATTTGTTGCCAAAAAGCTTTTTGCTTTTCATTATTTTCTACTTGCTTGGCTGGGGTTATATTGTCTTCTAGCCATCCGCCGTCCCAGTGGATGTTTACGATTGCATACATACCATTGTCATTACAGTATTTTACAACTTCCTTAACTCGGTTCAGCCAATCCAATTTTATTTGAGCAGTAGCAGAGTTGGCTAAATATTGATTCCAAGAACATGGAATACGTACAGCATTAAAGCCCTGTTGCTTTACTAAATCTATTAAGGCTTTAGCTGTTTTTGGGTTTCCCCAAGCCGTCTCGCTACCGATGGCTTCTAAGGAGTTTCCTAGATTCCAGCCAATTTTAATGTTGGAGGCAATTGTAGTGGCATTACTACCCATTCCAGTAGCATTTGCGGGTAGGGGATTGGTATTGTAATTTGGAAGTGCTTCCTCTGTAGCTTTTGGAGTGTTAATATCCTCTAGTACAGAGTCTTCTTTACAAGACCAACTGTTTAATAAAATGAGGCACAGTAAGGTTAAAACCTTGTAGTTTTTGACTAATTTTTTCATGTTTGATTGTTTTTGGATGTTAAATAATTGATACGAATTAAAGTCTTAGTACCACCAATGCGATTGCATTTTCGTACTTCAATTGAAAATTATAGTTCCTAATTAAGAGTCAGGTTAGTTCTTTGCCTTGATGAATTACTGCACGCACTAGCCATCAAGGCAAAGACGCTAATTCTCTCTTATCTTACGGCAAGAAATTCACCAAGTAATGAACTAAACCAAGGCATCCCAATCCTCCGAATGTATTTAAAAGTACATAGCATATAGAAAATAAATTCCAACGTTTCATGTTCTTAGGAGATACAACAACATAAAGATATGATGAGTCTAATTTCTTGAATACCCACGTACTCACAAGATGAATCAACCCTAGGCACATAAACATTAATACATATTTTATCAGAATGTTGGTGTGATAAAAATCAAACCCGATATACTTTTTAGCTAGTTCCGCTATGATGCCAGATAATAGAATCATAGGCCCAATAAATAAAAAAGTAAAATTTAATTTGTTTGATAGCCTCTTCGTGATTTAGGTTCTTATTAACCTGTATGATGTATAAGAAGTTTCTATACTTCGAGCAGAAATATGCAAGTGGATTCATATTGATTTAGAGAAATGAGGCGATTGTTAGAACAATATGATTTGCTCTTGATTTTACACTGAAATGCGACTATGTTTCTATACATTAGCATCTTGTGAGGGAAGTTTGGGTTTAGTTTTGTGCAAGGTAATTCGACGATATGTTATACAGTATTCAGTTTCTTAAACTTAGGTTTATCAAATTCTACAAGGGGAGTTGTTCAATTTCTCCCCTTGTAAAATTGAATTATCTAATCTTCACAATACGGAAGTTATCCCAACCCCAGTTTACGTCCACTTTAACACCGCCTTTTTCAGGACTTGTATTTTGAAAGAATAAGTCTATTTCTTTGCCTTTAATATCCGCATACGTTGCTGTTTTAAAAGGAGTATTAATCAACGGAATACGGAAGGTAGTCCAGCCATTCGTGTTGATTTGTTTATCTGCTTTTGCAGTCCAAGGACTCCAGTAATATTTTCCTAAAGCCCAAGCTCCCATATTGATTTCAACTTGTCCTGATTTCCAAACGCCATTTACGTTCAACTCAAAACGAAGTTCTAAGTCTGTTAAAGGCGTATTGTCTGCGATAGCAGGCCAGTTGCTTGCATTGCCAGCGATTGGTGTTGCCAAATTTGACTCCCATCCAGAACCTGCCACAACACCTTGCTGATTCCACCATAAGTAGTCGCCAGTTAGGTTGCTGATAGCCGAGTTTTTAGAGGCATTCGCTACGATAGGCATTGGCCCCCAAGGAGCTAAGGTATTTTTCTTATCAAAATCTAAGAATACACCCGAAGCATCACGGAACGACGTGTAAGCCGTGTTGGCTGATGTTCCACTTTTGGTAGTCATGCTAATATTTCCAGCAGTAGTTGCTCCAGCAGGTACAGTTACTACACAAGTTTTGCCATCTGTTGCAGGTACAACGCTAGTTGCAGCGACATTTCCAGGGAATACCACTTTGTCGATAAAGAAGAAGTAGCTACCGTATAGGGTAATTTTGTCTCCTACGTTGGCAAATTCATTACTCAAACTGTCGATAATTGGAGCGGGAGGTAAAATCGTGAAATCATAACTAGCTTCACCTCCAGCGGTCACCACTCTGATTTTGTTGGTAACTTTTGGGTCAGTGGCTACAGTTGGAGTTTTGTCGTCAATTACCAAAACGATGTTATTATCCGTTGCATATACAGGGTTAATCACATATTCAAAATCGTTTAGATACACTCGTTTGGTTGTGCCTAAATTAGTCCCTTCAATGACCAATGCTTTTCCAAGGGTCGTGCTTGTTAGCGATTGTCCAGCCGTAGCAGGGTCTGTTAAGCGAACACTCTTAATGACAGGCATTCCTACTACTTCTTCTTTACTGCACGATGCCATAAACAAAGAAATGACTAGTGCCAAGCTGCTTAATGTGAGGGCTATATAGCGAGCTTTAATATGAGTTTTATTCATGATTGTTCGATTGTTATGATACAAGTCTCTTTGAAAAGATGAGGTTGTGTAAAAAGTTTAAGTAGTTGTCAGTTTAAAGCATTTTGTTCCCAATCGTATTCTACTAAACCGTATTGTAAGAAATAGTAAGTAGTGGGACAAAATAACTTGGTTGAAAAACCTATAAGGTTTAGTTTGTAATAACCTTATAGTCAGACTATTTAACTAAAACCTTATAGGTTTAGCTAAATAAAACGTCTGCTTTTAGTTTTAACCCAAGAGATAGTCACTTATAAACTTTTTACTCAACCTCAGAATGTATTAGAATTTGTAATCCACTGGTGTTTTTCTCAAGTTTGGAGCTTTTGCCATTTCTGATTCTGGGTATGGAATCCAGAACGTAGAATCGTCCACTTTGTAAGTTTGGTTACTATAGGTAATCTTAAACTTACGAGGGTTCGATGCACTTGTTCCTGTTCCTGCTTCGATAGCTACCGAGTAAGAACCTTTGTCTTGAGCACTGATGATTGCTTTAGCTTTCGTTGGATTGAAGTAATAAAGACGAACCAATTCATACCAATAGTTACCTTCCATGGCACATTCCACACGCTTTTCTTTGAAAATATCGTCAAAAGTGATAGCTGTTTTTGTTGGCATTTTAGCACGAGTACGCACTGCATTGAAATATTTCAAGGCTTCTGCATCGCTAGTAGAAGTATTATCGCCTAGAATTGCTTCTGCATAAATCAAGTATAATTCAGGTAAACGCATCATGTAAGTACACATAGCGGTGTTCATAGGACCACCCTCTCCATTATCTACAGGACTACCAATGATGTATTTTTTTATGTTAGCAACGTTTGTACTTGTGAACGTATAACCACCCTCATTTTTCACCAATTCAGTATAACGATCATTGTACATCATAAACGTAGCTTTACGACGAATTGAATCCGCAGGGTCAACTGATTTTAAGTAATCGGCTGATGCTCCGTGAGCTCCACCCCAGCCATCCCATGAGCCTGTGATTTTGGTATCAGCAGCCATGTATGCTTGGAAGGTATTTTGTACCCCAAAATCAGAGAAATCCGACTTCATCAAAGTCCAACGAAGAGCAAAAAGAGCTTCGTCGTTATTCTTATTTTCTAATTTGAACAAATCAGCATAGTTCGCCATCATTTTGAAAGGGCCGTTCAAGATTACGTCTTTCGCATAGTATTTCGCACTATCCAAATCCGTTTTGTCACGAATACCACCCACTGCTTTTACTCCTGCACGAGTTAAGTACATTTTTGCCAACATTCCCTCTGCCGAGTACTTGTTGATACGTCCTGTTTGAAGTGATGTCGCAGGCAAGTTTTGAGCTGCATAGCGAAGGTCACGGATAACAAATTCCCAAACAGAACTTACGGTATTACGAGCAATAGACGTATCGGTTAATTGCTTAACGTTATTGTCGATAATTGGCACAGCACCCCAGTTACGTACTAAGTAAGCATACGCCAAACCACGCATAAAACGAGCTTCGCCGATAGCATGTTTTTTGTACAACGCAGGAACCGAAGCGGCAGCACGGTTATTTACGTTATAAATTACCATGTTACTCTGAGCAATTACCGAGTAAAATGATTTCCATGCTTCAATTACTTGGTTGTTACTTGCAGGTACTGCGAATTTATAGAAAGGATCATAATCATTTGAAATCATGTTACCGCCACGAGCGTCACCAATACCAAAAGATGCCTTATCGTTATAATCGAACCATACTTTGTTATAAAGTGGTGCGGTAGCTAACAAAAGTTCATCGCCCGTATTGAAGAACGTTCCGTCTGTTAAGGCATCCTGAGGGGGTCTTTCCAAAAAGTCCTCTTTACAACTCGTAAAGCCGATTAAGGTCATTACGAATAAAATATATGTATAAAAAGTTGTTGTCTTCTTCATTAGAATATAAATAATGCGTTTAAAAGAATCGCTTTAACCTAAAATTAAACGTTGATTAGAAATCAGCCGATAAACTGAATGTGTACATTCTGGTTGAAGGGTAACGTCCGTAGTCGATACCTACCATGTTGTATCCGTTTTGGTCTTTGAATGTACCAACTTCTGGGTCATATCCTGAGTATTTCGTGAAGGTCAAGGCATTTTGAACGCCACCTGTTAAACGTAATCCTTTGATTGGCGTTGCTTTTAACCAAGCGTTTGGTACATTGTATGCCAAGGTGATGTTTTTCACACGGATATAGGAGCCGTCTTCGATATATTGACTCGTAGGGCGGTTGTTACCGTTGGCATCCGTTATTGTTACACGAGGTACGTTTGTTCCTGGGTTCGACAAGGTTGTTCCGTCTGCACTCAATTTAGCAAAATCGGCTGTTTCTTGTAATGCACCACGGAATGGGCCACTTCTGCCTGGAGCTCCGTTGTTGTAACGAGTATAGTTGAAAATGCTATTTCCTTGTGTTCCTTGAATGAAAATTGACAAGTCGAAGTTTTTGTAGCTAACGTTGTTGCTAATACCAAAAACGAAGTCTGGCCAAGGGCTACCAACTAATGATCTATCTTTTTCGTCAATCACACCATCGCCATTGATGTCTTTAAATTTCACGTCACCCACCCAAGTTCCTTGATACTGATCTACTTTGCTTGTTGAAGGAATCGGACTGTTTTTCACTTCGTCTAACGTTTGGAAGACACCATCATACGTGTAAGCGTAGAACTGCCAAAGTGGTTGTCCAACTACTGAACGAGAAATAAAGTTGTTCATAAACCAAGGCGAACGGTCAACGATACTGCTTTCTGTGTAAAGTTTTGTCAATTTGTTTCTATCCATTGAGAACGTTACACCCGATTTCCATCTGAATTTACCTTCTACGTTCACGGTATTTACACTAATACCAAAACCTTTGTTTTCCATTGCACCGATGTTTACAAACGGAGAACTTACCGTAGCTGTTCCCATGTATGACGGCAAAGGCATTTGAAGGATTAGGTTATCCGTGTTCTTGCTATAAATGTCAAAAATTACTTCTAAACGGTTCTTCAAAGCATGGAAGTCAAAACCAAAGTTTAAGGTTTTTGTACTTTCCCATTGGAAATCAGGGTTAGCAATGTTTCCTGTCAAATAACCTTTGCCCCACTGTGTTGAGATTGGTGTTAATGCCGAATAGATTGTATTTCCTCCAGCCGATTGGTTACCTGTTAAACCGTACTCAACTCGTAATTTTAAGTCGTCAACGAACGTAATGTCTTTCATGAAATTCTCTTTAGAGATTTTCCAAGCACCAGATACTGATGGGAAATATCCCCAACGATTATTAGCTCCAAATGTTGAACTTGCATCGGCACGCATCGCTAATTGTAAAATATACTTGTCGTTAAATTGGTAGTTCAAACGAGTAAAGTACGATTCCATCGCAAAAGAACCCTTGCTACTGTTTGATGAAGTCGTATTTCCTAAAGACAATTCCGAAATGTTGTTACTGATAAATCCAGAAGCAGCACCACTAAGGCTTTCCCAGTTGCTTTCTTGTGCTTCGTGCCCTAACATAATGGCAAAGTCATGTGCTTGGATTTTTTTAGTATAACGTAAGGTCTGGTTCAATGACCAATATAAGCTCTTGTTAGATGCTCTCGAAGAGGTTGCAATCGCATTGGTTACTCCTCCAAACGAATAAGTAGGGTTAAATTTATAGCTATTCGTAAATTCAAGGTTTGTGTTCACCTCTGTTCTGAATACAAAATCTTTCAAGAAAGTTGCCTCTGCATATAAACTACCCAAGCCCATCGTTCTTTTGAAAGTGTTTTGGTTGATGTTTGCTAATGCAACAGGGTTAGAAAGAGCAAATTGCTTTTGCGGAGGCCCTCCATAGTTACCCTCCGCATCACGCACAGGAACGTCTGGGCTTTGCGTAATGGCTGTATTGATAAGGTTATCGTCTGTTACTGACAGTTTTTCACTTGTTCCACTCAAGGCGATGCTTGTTCCTACTTTCAACCATTTTGTTGCCTGATTGTCTAAGTTTGTACGGAACGAATAACGGTCAAAACCTGATAAAATCGCAATACCGTCTTGTTTCATGTATTCTCCAGAAAGGTAGAACGTAGTTTTTTCGTTACCTCCCGACATTGACAACTGATGTTTTGACATTGGAGCATTGCTGAATAATTCTTTTTGCCAGTTTGTTCCTTCTCCCAAAACCGAGGGGTCAGCAAATAAAGGATTCAACGGAGAACCAATCGCTGTTTTGTAAGCATTATCATATACCGCATATTGTCTCAAGTTCATAACAGGTAATAACTTTGGAACTTGTTGCGTCGCATACATGGTTGAGTACGAGATTTTTGTTTGACCCGACTTCCCTTTTTTAGTAGTGATTACCACAACCCCATTTGCCGAACGAGAACCATAAATTGCCTGAGCAGAAGGCCCTTGAAGCACGTTGATTGTTTCTACATCGTCTGGGTTGATGGATGCTAAAGGCGTTGAAGCAGCACCGTTTGAACCAGGTAAAATTTGAACCCCGTCAATTACATATAAAGGGTCGGTATCGCCACTGATGGAAGACACCCCACGAATGTTTACCGAAACACCACCGCCAGGTTTACCCGTGTTGTTGGTCACATACACGTTGGCAGCACGCCCTTGAAGAGCTTGGTCGATGGTTGTATTCACGGTTCTTTTGATGTCAGCAGCACCTACAGTTACTTGAGAGCTTGATAAGTCGGTCTTTTTCATTTGACCATAACCCACCACAACTACTTCGTCCAAATCTGAAGCAGCTTCAGAAAGAGCTACATCAATCTGAGAACGAGTGCCTACTTTTGCCTCTTGTGCCTTAAAACCTACTGATGAAAATACAAGGGTTGCATTAGCATTGGCATCAATCGAATATTCTCCTTTTGCATTGGTGGTAGTTCCTACGGTACTGCCCTTTACACGAATAGTTACCCCTGGAACAGGTTGGTTATCTTGTCCTGATAAGACTTTTCCCGTTACTTTGCGTACTTGTGCGGATACGTTGCTCAATTGCACAAGTAATGCGAGTGTCATTACGATGACGAACTTCCATTGCTGAGAAAGTATCAACAAGGGATTACGCATTGTCTGGCTTCGCTGCTGGTAGATTTTTTGCATTATCATATTGAAGTTAAAATGAATTGAAATGGACTAGTTTAAAACTGTTTTTTTGTTATATAATTTGGGGAATTTCGTTTAATGACAAAGCTTCGCTAAGCAATAGCTGGTGCTAATGCTGCCAAAAGGTATGGTAAAGTCAAATTGGGTATTTATCAATCAAATCGCATAAATAAAACGATTTATTGATATTATATAACAACGCTAATTTTGATATTACAAAATTGACTTTTTTTTGTACTATCTTAATCAGGGTTATCCCCCAAAAAAAAATATCAGGGTTTACCCTTAGTTTTTGAAGACAAACAAGTCGTTATACCACTAAATGAGGAGGAGGGTGTACTGGTTGGAAAGTGAAAAAGCCTCTTCGCCAATGTAATATTGGAGAAGAGGCTTTTTGATGATGAAGTGTTTGAGCGTTACAGCAAGTCTTGCTTTAACCTTATTGTTTGATAAATTGAACGTTAAATTGTAATTTAATGTCTTCGCCTACTACCACTGCACCTGCTTCGGTGATGGCACTCCAAGTAAGACCAAAATCTTTACGATTGATTTTACCTGACACTTCAAAACCTGCTTTTGTATTTCCGTAAGGATCCACAGCAATACCGCCTAATTCTACTTCTAATTCAACTGATTTGGTTACGTCTTTGATGGTTAAGTCACCAACTAATGTGTAGTCATCCCCTTTCTTTTTCGTGAAGCTAGTTGATTTGAAGGTGATTTTTGGATAGTTTTCTACATCGAAAAAGTCTCCTGATTTCAAGTGACCATCACGTTGTTCTTGGTTGGTATCGATGCTGTTCGTATCTAAAGAAAAAGAGATTGCTGCACCTTCAAAGTCTTCGCTATCCGATTCAAAACTACCTTCAAACGATTTGAATGTTCCTGTTACGGTAGAGATTACCAAGTGTTTAACTTTGAACTGAGCTTCTGAGTGCGTTGGGTCTAATGCCCATGTTGCTAAATTTGACATGATTGTATGTGTTTGAATGTTGTTATCTTGTTTGATGATTCAAAATTACGTCGGCGTTAGTTCCTGTGCATTGATGTATGGTAAGTAATGATTTTTTGCATTTAAATTTATCATCATGTATAAAAAAAACGTCGAACCGAGGGAAAGGTACGACGTTTTGGGGATAAACAATCAATTTGAAAATTATCTATATAATGTGATTCGATATATTTTGGCTATGTGAATGTTTGTTTTTTATTACGTGTTCATTATTAGGCAGTTAAGCTATTTTCGTATTGTGTAACTACTTACGTGAGTACGTTGAATAATAGGGGCTAATTATAAAGGTGTAGAACTAGTTATTCAAACACACGGTTCTAGGATGATTGAACTATTTAACCGTCTTAACAGTCATTGACTTAATTATTCATGATTTGGGGCAACACACTTCTTCTTTTTCTACGTGAAATAGGGACATTCATTCCATTGCTAAGATTTATCAAATCTTCCTCTTGGTTAATGCTTTTTAGATAGTGCTTATTGATTAGATAGGTTTTGTGTGTTCTGATAAACGAACATGAGGGTAACAGTTCGGCAAATGTTTTCATGGTTTTAGAAAAAACGATACACTTTCCATTGGCTAAATAGAAATAAGTGTAATTGACATCCGCCTTCAACATAACAATATCTGCTAGTTGAATAGATTTTTGGGTACTGCTGAAGTGAATATTTTCAGCAGAGATGGTACAGTAATTTAAGATAGTCTTTTTTGGCATGGCAGTATAAGTGTAAGAGTTAGACTTTTTTAACTGATACAAAGTTCTTTAAAATTAGAGGGCTAAAAAATACCCAAAATTGGGTAGATGCAGTGGGTATAAAACACGAATGGGTTACAGCAATCGCTGTAACCCATTCGTGTTTTATAGAAACCCTAGCGAGGAGGAGGTGTTGAATTTGCACAACCACCAACTGCTGTAACAGCCGTCGTTTGAGCGTTACCTTGATTATTGCTGTTAGAATGATGTGCTTTCTTCTGGTCAGGATGGAGGTCTTTGCTTTTATCGCCCTCTGTAGCATTAGAGAAATGTAAGGTGGCTGGTGTAATCGGGATAAATTGCCCGTCAGTATCTTTTCCACCTTTATAAAACTTAAAGATGGGTCTGAGTTTGGGAGCCATTTTGGGGGTTTCGGGTTCTTCCGTACCGATGTGACATACAATAAAGTCCCAATTGGCTTCATTTTGCTTGCTCAACGCATCTATAAAAAGCTGTTTTGGAAGATATAATCCCAAAGGCTTGTCGCTTCCAATTAATGCTTGAAAAAGAAGCGGGGCAATTTCATTTTTACTCTTTTCAATTTCTTGGAGATTGTTCGGATTGATCTGTTGAAACTGGGTTCTCCAATCTTGTATTTTCGATAGTAACTGACGAGAAGCATCTTTGTCAATTTTTTTAAATCGGTTAATAATCATGTGTAGTGTTGGTTAAATTGTCAAAAAAAAATAGTAGAATTGTAAAAAAAACAAAAGATGATTTTGCTCGACCCACTTTATACTCCAGAAATTTTAACAATCTATCGTACCTCAGGGGAAGTTGTTAGCTTTACCTTATTTGTTTTGGCTCTTGTCGCCATTATTAATTGGAAATTATTTCAGGGAGCATTCTTTTTTCTGTTTCTAAATATTTGTGTTACAGCACTTATAGATGGTGGTTCTTTGTATTTAGTTAGAATGGGTGTAAGGAATACCCAATGGTTAAGTCACCTAAATATCTTCCAAGAGGCCTTACTACTTGGCTTTTTTTATCATCAAATGATTCAGAATTCAGTAGTCAAAAAAAGTGTACTAGGGGTAATCATACTTTCATGTTCGTTGCTAGTAGTTAACTTTTTTTGGAAAGATGGCTACCTCGAAATACCAACAAAGTCTGGATTAGTTGAGGCAATGTTTTTTTCTGTTTATGCTATTGTGTTACATCGTCAATACGTATTAGATAAAAGGATAGATAACGTGTATCGTTATGCCGCTTTTTGGTTTAATCTCTACGTACTAATTTCTTTCGTGAGTAATATATTATTTTACTTTATTTTTAACGAGTCGATTCTGCAATCAAACGACTTATCTATGATTTTCTATACGATCAAAAATGGGGTAGGGGTGTTGTGTTTTGGGTTTTGGATTGTTGGCCTGCTTTCGCTACGCAAAAATGCTATACGAGTCGCATAGATAAGGCTTTTACAACTGCTTCTGGGGCAGAATTTACGTGTAATTTTTTATAAATATTTTTAATGTGAGAGTGGATAGTACCAACTTTGATGTCACAGTTATCGGCAATCATTTTGTAACTCATCCCTTTTGTCATGCAAGCCAATACTTGTTTTTCACGTTGTGTCAATTCAATGTAACTTGGTTCCGAAATCACGTATTTGTTTTGAAACATCGCCAATACTTTCGCCGCAATGTTGGGAGATAGGTGTGAACCGCCTTGATACACTTCCTCTATGGCCTGAACATATACATCAGGATGTGGATTTTTGATGACATATCCATTAGCACCAGAGCAAATAGCCTGAAAAATTTTATCTTCGTCCTCATAAACAGTCTGAATTAACACTTTTACATTCGGGTACTTTTGTTTGATTTCTTGCATCGCTTCAATGCCTGATTTATGCGGCATCTGAATGTCCATCAGTACAACATCAGGATTCATGGTTTTAACTACGTGTAAAACATCTCTAGCATCAGGATATGAGCCTGCTAACCAAATCGTATCCGTACTGGCTAAAAATAAGCCTAAACTCTCTCGAAGGTTCTTGTTATCTTCGAATAAAACAACTCTTATCATAGGTTGATCGGGTTTGTGAAAGTAGCTTTTCGCTATGATTTCATTACAAAAATAGGGGAAAGAAATTGTGTGAAAAATACCCAATTTTGGGTAGAAAATAAATCTTAAAACGGTATTTTGAGGGTGATGGTAGTCCCCACATTCATTTCAGAATAAATCATTAGCACAAGGCCATTCGTGGTCGCTCTTTCTTCAAAGTTTTTTAGGCCATTTCCATCTCGTTCAATGCCTGTATCGAAACCGATGCCATCGTCTCCAATGATAATTGTAATGAATGACTGATGCTCATCTATTGTTACAAATGCTTTTTTTGCCTGTGAATGTTTTGTAATATTATTGATAGCCTCTTTGTAAATCAAGTAGGCATTTTTACGAACATCCATCGAAATATTATAGTTGGTATGAGGTAAGTTACTGGCAAATTCAAAGGCTATTCCTTTTGCTCCAAGTACAGAAGTGGCCAGTCCTCTCATTTTGTCAATAAATAGGTTGAAATTATCATTCTTTGTTTGAATCGCCCAAATGGTGTCTTGCATCAACTGG
>JBMLRK010000420.1:0-4401 GCA_049241065.1 Spirosomataceae bacterium | reverse complement strand
AGAGCATCGGACTGAAAATCCGTGTGTCGGCGGTTCGAGTCCGCCTTTTTCCACAAAATTTCAGCTTTTGTTGAAAGTTTATTAGAGTGATTAAGTTTGTCCCGAATGACGCATCGGGTATAGTAAATGGAGAAATAGCTCAGTTGGTAGAGCATCGGACTGAAAATCCGTGTGTCGGCGGTTCGAGTCCGCCTTTTTCCACATCAAAAAGTCTTTCAGATTTCTGAAAGACTTTTTTGTTTATTAGCCTTCTCTAAACAGCAATATGATTGTCTGCTGAATCTCCTTTTCTCAATTCTTTTGTTTATCTATAGTAACAAGATGTTATTCGTTAATAGTGTATCTGTTGTCAGGAGGCACTCAACATTAAGTGGTTCAATTCTTCTTTTAACACAAAAATAATAGTAGATAAATTTTTTCATTTACTTAAATGAAGAAGTGAAGGAATTGTAAGTGAAGGGTCTTCAAAAAGAAAAAGTCAATAAAAAGGAATGAATACTCCTTTTTATTGACGTGTAGTAACTACTTGATAAGGATTATGTAAAGGCTTTATGGCATATCTTTACTCTGATAATGGAATCGTCTTACCGTGTTTAGAGTGGTGTATGCATATTTTATGTACACGATAATGACACAAATATACTTGGAATTAAATTGAGCATAAATACTTAACTGATGAAATGTTAATTTCACATTACCAATTGTTTATTTAATTAACATTAAGGTGATTTTGGAGTAATATTGAGGTAATAAAGTGTCGTTTGTTCAATCATTCTTGTATGTCCAGAATTCAACAAGGTTAAATGACTATTATTTAGTTGGTTATGTAAGTATTTTACTTTCTTTAATGGTAGTAATTTATCAAAACGGCCAATATAAATACTTACTTCTACGGCATTATCGTTTAATTGCCTGACTAATGACTTTTCATATTTCAACTCTCTGAATGAAACCCAAGCATTGAAGATTTGATGTTTTTTTGCTTCGGTGTTAAGCGTGCTTAACGAAAACCGTTGGATACTAGGGTTTAGGAGTTTTAAACGCACCAAAAGGCTACTCCCCTTAGCTAGTAAAGAAGGATGGAAAATCACCTTTTTGAAAAAGAAGCGAGTTACTTTACAACAAGTTGCAAAAAGAAATAGCGGGTGTTCTTTTATCCCGTCTGGAGCAATCAGAATAAGTTGATTTAATCTTTTAGCGAAAGAGTTGGCGATACTCAAGGCAAATCTCCCTCCCATACTGAAACCAACGAGTGAAAATCGCTCTATCTGCTCTTGTTTTAAGATGGCTTCAATACACAAGGCCAATGCTTCCTTACTGAAGCTTTTATCAGGTGGTGTACATTGATTTTGCCCATGAAAAGGGAGGTCAAATAACAGCGTAGTATATTGTTCCTGAAAGGTAATGGCGAAATCTTCAAAAGCAGAGAAATCCTGCCCAATCCCATGAAAGGCGAGCAGGATTTCTGTACCATGTCCTATTTTTATATAAGGTAGGTTCATGTATGTTAGTGACCAGATTTGCCACCTTTAACAACCTCTTTATCAAAATCAATTCCTTGTTTCTGAAGTGATTTCTGTACTGAAATACCAAAGAAGAACAAGTAGGCAAAACAAGCAGTTGCAATAAGGTATGACAACTGAATACCTACTTTATCGGCAATAACTCCCTGAACAACTGGTAATACAGCTCCACCTAAAATCATCATGATTAAGAATGCAGAACCTTGGTTCGTATATTTTCCTAAACCTGCTGTTCCTAAAGAGAAGATACATGGCCATAATACCGAACAGAATAAACCTCCACTAATTAATAAGAAAAGTGCGATTTTTCCTGTTAAGATTACGCCAGCGATAGAAGTAACCACGCCAAGAGCTGTATAAATTAAAAGGGTTCTTACTGGTTTTTCTTTTGTTACAAAGAAGGCCGCAATCATCATAAATACACAGAATACATAAGGTAGTAAATCGTCGATTTCACTTCCACCTAATTTATTCACACCCAGTACAATCGCAAATGCCACAAGCGGAACAATAACCGAAAGGATTTGTTTTGTTGATTGTTTCATTTCAAAGTTACCGATAGATGCAGTCCAACGGCCAACCATCATACTTCCCCAGAACAACGAAACATATTTTGCAATTTGAGATGAATCTAAGTTTTCAGTTACTTTTAAATATTCTCCTAAGTTGCTACCCACAGTTACTTCAACGCCTACATAAACGAAGATAGCTGTCATACCCCATACCAATTGAGGGTATTTTAAAGCACCCGTTCCGATTTCTACTTCTTCTTCGTTTGTAATACGAGGAAGTTTTGACATTTTAAAGAAAAGGGCGAATAGAGCAAAGACAGCCCCTAGAATTAAGTAAGGTGCTTTTACAGAATCAATCGAAGCATTTTTAGCTGCATCGGCAGAAGTTGAGCCAAAGATTGCGAATGAAATTAGAGCAGGTCCAATAGTACCACCTAAGTTGTTTACTGCACCACCAAGGTTGATACGTTGAGCCCCCGTTGCTGGATCACCCAAGGCAATCATAAATGGCTGTGTTGCGGTCTGTTGAAGCGAGAAACCTAGCCCAACAATGAATAAGGCTGTAAGCAAAATTGGAAACGATTTTAATTCTGCCGCTGGGAAGAATAAGAGCGTACCGACTGCCGAAATTAATAGTCCATAGATAATACCATTTTTATACCCGATTTTATTAAGAACATCTCCCTTGATGAATCCAGAAACAACAAAATATAAAATTGAACCTACAAAATACGCTGCATAAAAGGCAAAATCCACTAGCTGTGCTTGCCATTGTTGTAACGCAAATTTATCTTTAAAAAGTGGGATAAGAATACCGTTGGAGGCTGCAACGAAACTCCAAAAAAACCACACTGTCATCAGTGTGTAAAGAGCAGATTGATTACTCTGAGTAGATTGATTAGACATAATATGAAGTTAGAATGTTACTTTTGGGATAAATTATCTCATAAATCTAAACGATTATTCTGAATACATTGTACAGTGTAATACATTTGTTTTAGTTTTTTTATCACGAAAAGTAATACATTGCCGATTTGAGAAATGCGTCGGTAAAATACTACTTAGCAAAGAATTAATAGCGCTCACGATTGAATTTATAAAGCCTATATAGATTCTTTTGAAAGTACGAGAAGGCTATCAGGCTTTCTCTCAATGTTTTAAGGTACTGTTAAACAATTAGTCGAAAAATAAGTATATTCATTAGAGCTTAAATAAACCAGTTCCCATATATTATGAACATTAGCATTATCTCGACATCACCTCGTAAAAAAAGTAATTCCTTGCGTTTTGCAAAATTTCTTCAGCACACCTTGAAAGCGATGGACTTTGAGGACGTTTCTTTAGTAGATTTTGAAAATTATGACATTCCGTTTTTCGGACAAGGTTTTTTAAACAAGGATAACCTTTCAGAATTTCAACAGCACTTAATTGGCACTTGGGGAAAGGCTGATTTAGTATTTATTGTGATGCCAGAATATAACTGGTTTCCAGATGCTGAATTAATCAATGCGATTAATCAACTAGGAGGGCCAGCATTTGGTCATTTATTTAACGATAAAACGTTTGCTTTAGCAGGAGTCTCATCAGGAAGAGGAGGCAAAATGCCTGCTATAGAAATGAGTATGATGTTAAATAAAGTCATCAACTTCACGCAAAATTATTCGATTGTATCTCCTCGTTTGTACGAATCGCATGAAACGCCTGCCAATATAGATGAAAATGGACTATCAACAGGTAATGAAGTATATGAAACAAGTGTGAAAGCGTTTGTTGATTATGCGTTGAAAGTAGCGAAGCGTTGGAAAGGATAGTTTCAACTTGATAGCGAAAGCCAAAAAGAGGTCGGGAATAGTTTCCTGACCTCTTTTTGATTAAATACAGATAGGGTATTTTTGAAATCTAGTTATAGTAAAATTTATTCTTGGATAAGTACGATATAGGTGTTTGAATCCTATTTTATTCGAGAACTAAAATTGCACTTTGACAATTTGATTAAATTTAAGTAGCGATGTGTAGTGGCTATCTTTTGGTCGATAAATAGCTTATGATTTGATTTACAGAAGCTTACAAATAGTCTTATTCCATGTGAAAGTACATTAATACTTCGTTATTTTTCGATAGGTATAGAATTTTTCTAAGAAATTATCCGTAGCTTTGCACCTTGATTACCAGAGAAATAGTTAAGCGTAATGGTTTATTCGTTAATAGGGAATAGCTATGGACGCTTGACACATAACAATTAACGCATAACGAAAAAATGCAAAGTATTCGTAACATCGCTATTATTGCCCACGTTGACCACGGTAAAACAACCCTTGTTGACAAAATCATCCACGCATCGAAATTATTTCGTGATAACCAAGAAT
>JBMLRK010000419.1:0-3660 GCA_049241065.1 Spirosomataceae bacterium | reverse complement strand
TCGAACACGCATATAACGTTTAGGAAACGTCTATTCTATCCGTTGAACTACGAGGACTTCTCTTTACAGTGTTGAAAGAGGTTTTGCAAAAGTCTAAAAAAAACATGGATTTTCCAATTGTTTATTTTAGGCTTTTATCATGGAATATTACTCATCCTCATACTTCACAGGAGTGTTTTCTGGTAACCAGTTCGGGAATATCTGCACGTGGCGTTCCTGAATCATTTCTACCATGACACTGCGGAGGTCGTGAATGTTTTCTTTGTGTTCTGCCGAAATAAAGACTGTTTTCGGCAAATGCGTATGTAAATACGAGTTTTTCAAAAATTCAGTCACTCGTTGGATTTTGATTGCTTGGTTAATCGGCTGATCTTCTGGGTCTTCCCAGTCTTCTAAAATACGAACCTCGTTGGTATCGAACATATCAATTTTGTTGAATACCAAAATCGTAGGCTTATCTGCTGCTCCAATTTCTGTCAAAGTAGCATTTACCACGTCGATATGTTCTTGATAGTTCGGGTGTGAAATATCAATCACGTGCATCAAAATATCCGCTTCACGTACTTCATCTAAGGTCGATTTGAAGGATTCAATCAACATCGTAGGCAATTTACGGATGAATCCTACGGTATCAGAAAGTAAGAATGGAATGTTCTCAATCGTTACTTTACGAACGGTAGAATCAACGGTAGCAAATAATTTATTTTCTGCAAAAACATCGGCTTTTGCCAAACGACGCATCAAGGTAGATTTTCCAACGTTGGTATAACCCACCAAAGAAACACGCACCATGCGGTCACGGCTCTTGCGTTGCGTAACCGTTTGCTTATCAATGGCACGTAATTTCTCTTTTAAATACGAGATACGGTCTTTTGCCGTACGACGGTCAGTTTCCAATTCTTTTTCCCCAGGTCCACGCATACCCACACCACCACGTTGCTTGCTAAGGTGCGACCACATACGAGTTAAACGTGGTAAAATGTATTGCTGTTGAGCCAATTCAACCTGTGTTTTTGCTTGAACTGTTTGAGCTCTCATCGCAAAGATGTTCAGAATCAATAAACTACGGTCAAGTACTTTTACTTCTTTGCCAAATTTAGTAAACTCTGCTTCAATGTTACGAATCTGAATAGGAGAAAGTTCATCATCATAAATGACCATATCCACTTCATTATCAATTACGTACATTAAAATATCTTGCATTTTACCCTTGCCGACATACGTTCTGTTGTCGGGTTTGTCTAATTTCTGAGTAAACGTATAAAGGGTATTAATGCCCGAGGTATCAGCCAAGAATGCCAGTTCGTCTAGGTATTCTTTTGTTTGTTCGACCGATTGTTTTTGTGTTTGAACCGCTACTAGGACGGCGGTTTCTTTGTCTTCGTTAGTACTGTACATATAGTAGAGCGGTTAGTTTAATTAACAACACCGCATTAATTTTAAAAGGATAAGTTAATGAAAATGAGTGGATATTATCGAATCCTTACTCATTAGGTCTGAAGCTTAAATGCTTCTCCGTTATGATAAACCAAAGGGATTAATCGCTGTTGGTGTATCAGGTTTTCTTTCACCTGCTGTTAGGTATTCATCGTATGCAACAATTTTAAAATAGTTTTCGTTCTGTACCTCGAAGGTATGCCCAAATTGACTTGCTACCTGAGCGATTTCTTCGGGTTTTAAACTTCCTTTGTCTGCAAGTTGTTGTGCTAAGGAAATTAGAAATTGTTTGTTGTCAATCAATAAATTCCGCACTTCATCACCAAGATTACGAATCATTTTTTCGGTAAACCAATCCGTAATAGAGGACTCCATCGTATAAGCTCCACCCAACGCATAATAAGCCTTAAAGTTTTCGTCGAAACCGTATTTACGTAAGTAGTCAATTACCAAACAAGTGGCATCTTCGTTATCAAAAGAGCCAGCAATGGTAAGGTTTTGGTCACCAAAAATCAGTTCTTCCGCAATATTTCCAGCTAAATACACTTTTACTTTTTGAAGAATACTCTCTTTTGTAAATTGAATTTGATGTGGAAAGTTAAAACCACTCGCATAATTGGTAGAAACTCGTGACTTCAATTGTAAGGAAGCGAGTCCGAACAAAAGTCCATAAACAATGGCATGACCTGCTTCATGTACGGAAATATTAGCGACCATTGCCTTGGTATTGTCTTTGCGGATTTGGTCTATTTTACCAATATAAGGAAGTCTGATTTCTCTAATTCCAGCCAATGAGGCGACTAATTCCTGTTTTTCGGTATCGTAGTCCATTTTGACGTGCATTAAATTATCCATGAATGCCTCAAAAATAAAGGTGGATAAATTAGCTTCAATAATGTCTGTAATGCTCGAAAAGACAGGACGCACTCCTTGAACAGGGAATACCCCATTTTGATAAATTAAGGTATTTAGGTTGTTCGAAATTTCGATGTCAATGCCAAAATACTCTTTATTTTTCTGAATAATTTTAGTGATTTCAGCACTAATTAAGGCTTCGAAATCAGCTCTGCGTAACGATTTGTAAATCAGGTGAATATTGCCAAAACGAGCTACTTGTTCGGGTTTGAATTTACGAGACAAGGCTTTTTTAATGTCAATAATCGTTATTTTTTCGGTATAAGCCCTAAAAATATCGGCATCAACATCTGCTTGATCGGTTTCATTCGACATCGAATAAGCCTCATCCAAATTACCGCTGATAATCAATAAGGTTTGTGAATGATTAATTGGCTCATAAACCCTTTTCTTATCTCTGCTCTGTTGAATGAGTCGAACCATGTCCTCTTCTTTCATATCGGCAATCTCAAGGATGTCCGAATCAATTTCAAAGAGTTTTTTTAGGCTGTTTGCTTCCCAGATTCCTACAGTTGTGTCGTCTTCTTCTGGTGGCTCTGGCGTGGCGTTGGGGTCAACGGGTTTACTTTTGCGTTTTTGACGTTGTTTATTCGCATACATATACCGCTGAAAATATTCATCAATGGCTTCTTTTGCATCTTTTTTAGCCAAACGACCATCCGATAACAATTCCCAGAAATCCGTAAAGCGAGTATTCGGAACGGTTTTACCTTCGGGGTCAATGGTGTAAAAACGCTGAATTTCATCAAACAGCACCACGGCTGGTTTTCCATCGTTGATATTTTTTTTTTATAAAATCGACGATACCGTGCTATTCCAAGAACTTTCGCCGTTAGACAGCTCTACTTCGACAAAACGGTCTTGGTATTCTAATTTTTTAATCAATTTTCGGATTAAATCGGTTTTCCCAACGCCAGTCATACCCCATAAGTTAATAATAACTGGGCGACTCAAGATTTGGGGCATTAGGTACCAGATTTGAATATAGTTGATTAACTCTTCAATGATATAGTCGATACCGATGAATTCTTGTTTGAGTTCAAGCTTAATCTGTTCTAGGCGTTGCTTTTTCTGATTAATCTCCTCTCGGTTGATACTTATTTTGGGTTGTTGCGTATTGCTCATGTTGATAATAGTACGTTGCTTATGCCAAAGCCATCGGAATTCGTAGGAGAATAGCCTAAAAGAATCCCGTACTTCAAATTAAATGAAGTTGGAAACATAAATCGCATAAAAGATGATTGAAATCTGAGACTGCCCTTTCGGAGGGCAATATCCATGAAGACAGGATTTTGCAGAGCCGAGAGA